>JANNBG010000042.1:0-4970 GCA_031385205.1 Rhodobacterales bacterium | reverse complement strand
CTCGGGTCAGGCCGCTTCTGTGGCCGTATGAACACCATGCCGACCTTCTCGCCTTCGCGGGGTGGGTAGGTGGTGCCGACGAACAGGCTTGGCCACACGGATACGTCAAGACCGTTGATCTTCATGGGCAGCAGGTCATCTGGCTTCATGAGCGGAAGACCAGCAACACTGAGTCCGTTGCTGCGAAGGCTGAACGTATCCAGCAGCTCCTTGCATCGGGTCGCTTCCTCACGCTGCGCGGGAGTAAAGGTTTCCGATTTTTCCTTTGTTTCCAACGCTTTTCTGGTTGTCTCCAACACCGACCTGGGACGGCGCACGTCCGCGCAAAACGACTCAATCGCCCGCAACGCCTCCGTGTACTTCGGGGTGACGAAGGCGCTCGAAAACCGTTGATCGTGCAGCAAGTCGTCTTGCCGATCCGGCGCGGATATAATAAACTCCGCCAATGCTGCCGCTGCGACGCGAGGGGTCTTTCTCTCGCGTATCTTGGGGTGAAGTTGGATCGGCTTTGCCATGTTGGACCTAGACTTCTCGGTGTGTGTGGACGACCACAGAAACCTGCACTTGACCGAGATTAGCAGAAGAACTTTCGAAGAACAATCTCTTGGAGAACTTGAGAGCGACTTCGGAACTTTCATCGTTCTTGAGGATACGACCTTCGGCACATTCGAAGTGCTTGCCAAAGTTGCTTCGTTCGCCGCCGGGCGGTCCTTGATAGAGATGATGACGCGCGCCGGCAGGCCGGTGGCGGTTTAAGCCGCCTTCTGCCAGTAGCCCTTCCATGCGCGGCTGACCGGGCAACCCATCGCGTTCGCTACCAGCCCATAAGCCAGCGCGCCGTTGCTTTTGCGGCGGTTGTCCTCAAGCCAAGCGGCTTGGTTCGCGTACTGGTGCAGGTAGCGCGCGCTGACAAAGTGGTGCTGGCCAAGGACCATGCGGCGAAGGCGCGAGAAGTACGACTCGGCCCAGTTGGTGTGCTTGCCGTGGTCGCTGTAGATTTCCGAGTGGTTCACCCGGTCCACCGTCCAGCCCGCATGCAGCATGTCCCAGTGCGAGGCTTCATCCGCCGACAGGGTAGCCATGCGGTCCACGTTGGCAAGCACCAGCGCCACACCTTCGGCCTCTGCCATGGTGACGACCGGCAGCGTGCGGCCATGCCGCTCACGCATCACCACGACCACGCGGCGGCGTCCGTTCTGATGCTCTTTCAGGCGGCGGTCCACGCGGTCTTCCTTGGCGTTCTCGGGGCGGATGGTGCCGCCGAAGTAAGCGCCGTCCACCTCGACGTGGCCTTGCAGCATTTCGCCTGTCTGCACTTCGGCAGCCATCGCCTCGCGCAGCTTGTGGGCCAGGACGAAGGCTGTCTTGTACTGGCAGTCCAGATCGCGGGAAAGCTGCACCATCGACAGACCCTTGGAGGCGTTCACGATGATGCAGGCCGCCGCCAGCAGGTCAACGAAGGCCATCTTGCGCGAGGCAAAGATGGTGCCCGAGGTGACTGAGAACTGGCGATGACAAGCCTTGCACTTGAACTTGCGGCGCGTGGTGATGGTGTAGGTTTCAAAGCAGCCGCAGTCCGGGCAGATCGCCGCGCCGTTGGTTTCTGGCCAGCGCATCTTGCAGAACGTGTCATGCGCCGCATCTTCCCCGGCCTGATAGATCGCCTTGAGGCTCAGGGTGCGGGCGGCGGCGGAGAGGAGGAAGTGTTGCATGTCATCATATCCGGTGAGTTTGTTCACCATATATGGAGACTTGTATCGTAAAATGCAAGGGCATATATCATCGAATACGATGATTTTCTGAATGGGTGGACCATGACCGAAGCCAGCCGGAAACTGAACCCGATCAACGTCGAGTACGAGGAAATGGCGAAGAACCTGCTCAAGGCAGAACTCAAGCGCCGGAACGTCACCTACGCCCAGTTGGCCGAGAAGCTGGCCGCGATGGGCATCCACGAAACAGAACGAAATTTGAACAACAAGATCAGCCGAGGTGGGTTTTCAGCAGCTTTTCTGCTACAGTGTATGAGTGCGGCAGGGGTGCAGGAACTGAGGCTGTAGATGATCGAGATGGCTCACAAGATCGACGGTGACAGGGTGATTATCACCCTCGATCCCGGCCAGCCAATCGAGTTGGCGGACCTGTCTTCCAGTTTCGCTGCGCTGGCCCGCATCTATGAGCGGCACTACCGCACCTCCGGTGATGCTGCGCCCAAGCTGTACGTCACCAAGTTGGAGACGGGTTCGGTCATCCTCGAAATCGCCCCGCTGGTGTTCGCCATGGGCATGCCGATCTTGGACAACACAATCATCGTGGCGGACTTTGCCGGGCGGCTATGGCGGGGCATCAAGGCATTCTCCAGCACGCCAGGTGACCCACCGCGCCTTGAACCACCCCCAAGGGACGACGCATCCGACCTTCGCGAGTTCATCCGTCCCCTTACCGGGAAAACGGGAGCGGCCCTCGGTATCAAGCATGCAAAGTACGAGAGCGATGACGGCACGAGGCGAACGGTGGTCGAGTACGATTTTGACGAAGCACAGATCAATCGCGCCGCCCTCAACATTGACGAACAGAAGCGGCTCCCGCCCCCGTCAGATGACGCGCCGCCATCAAGTGCGCTTCACACTGAGGTCATGCTATTCTTGGAGCAAGCCAACCGTGGCCCCGGCAAGGAGAAAGGCCGGACGGGCGACCGGGGCGTGATCCCTGACATTTCCGACAAGGTGGTGCCAGTTTACTTTCGCAAGGGCATCCAAGGCTTGAAGGATCAGATGCTACATGGTGACCATAACCCGTTTGAGATGGTTTATGTCGTGACCGTTCACGTCACCCGCCTTGATGGTGAAGTGCAGACCTACACAGTCGCGGACATTCACGACAGTTTCCCGCGCCCCGAATAGCTTGGTGCGTTTGCTACATAAGGCCGTACAGATGCTGTACGGGTTGAATACGGATCGAATACGCACAGAAGCCAGCGTTTTCCGTCGTTTGGCCCGGTGCTGGCCGCAAATGCACCGGCAGGTCCGTACCCCGGGTTAACCCCGCGTTTACCGGTCCCGCGTGCCGCCCCTCGCATTGACACCGCCCGACCCCGCCACTAGCGTCCCGCGCGAACCTTCTCAGAGAATCCCGCGATGCCCCCCGTGTCGAAACATGCGGTGACCTTCGTCATCATCACCGTGTTTCTGGACATGGTGGGGTTTGGCATGATCATGCCGGTGCTGCCCCATCTCATCGAGGATGTGGGCCAGATGACGCTGGCCGAGGCCACCGTGATCGGCGGCTGGATGTATTTCGCCTTTGCCTTCACCCAGTTCCTGTTCTCGCCCCTGATGGGCAACCTGTCCGACCGCTATGGCCGCAGGCCGTTGTTGTTGCTGGCGGTTTTCGGGCTGGGGGTGGATTACATCTTTTCCGCGCTGGCCCCGACGCTGGCCTGGCTGTTCGTGGGCCGCGCCATCGCGGGCCTGTGCGGGTCGTCCTATGTCATCGCCAACGCCTATATCGCCGACGTCACTGCCCCTGCGGATCGGGCAAAGGCCTTCGGCCTGATCGGTGCGGCCTTCGGGCTGGGCTTCATCGCAGGCCCTGCCGTCGGCGGCCTGCTGGGCGAGTTTGGCCCGCGCGTGCCGTTCTGGGCGGCCGCAGGCGTGTCGCTGTTGAACTTCGCCTACGGCTGGTTCGTCCTGCCCGAGACGCTGACCCCCGAAAAACGCCGCCCGTTCGAGATGCGCCGTGCCAACCCCTTCGGAACGCTCAAGGTTTTCCGCACCTATCCCGGCGTCCTGCCGCTGTGTGCCGTGCTCTTCCTCTACATGTTCGCCTCCTCGGTCTATCCGGCGGTCTGGCCGTTCTGGGGCATCGCCAAATTCGGCTGGTCGACGGCCATGGTCGGCCTGTCGCTGGCGGCCTTTGGCGCAATCACCGCAGTGTGCCAGGGCACCCTCACCGGTCCCGCCGTCGCCCGCTGGGGCGAGGTGCGGGTCTGTCTGATCGGGCTTTGCGCGGCAGTCCTTGGATTGCTGGGCTATGCCATGGCCACGGGCATGCTGATGGTCATCCTGTTCATGCTGGTCCACGCACCCGAGGGATTCGTGAACCCGATGCTGACCGCGATCATGTCCAAGGCCGTCCCCGAGGATGCGCAGGGCGAATTGCAGGGCGGCATCTCGTCGGTGATGAACCTTGCCATGCTTAGCGGCACGGTGTTCTTCGCGCAGGTGTTCGGGTTCTTCCTGTCGCCTGATGCCCCGATCCAATCACCTGATATCGCTTACTTTATTGCAGCGGGGGTGATCTGTCTTCCGGTTGTGCTGTTCCTGTCCTATTCCAGGTCGCGGCCTGTGGTGGCCTGACCCGATGGAACGCTTTACCGGCAGCTTCACCCAGCAAGAACCGATCCCGGATGAGGGGATCGCGGCGGCGCTTGCGGTGCTGCGCCACGGGCGGCTGCACCGCTACAACGTGGCACCGGGGGAAGTGGCCGAGACGGCACTTCTGGAAGAGGAATTCGCCGCCCTGACCGGCGCGCGCTACGCCCTGGCCGTGGCCTCGGGCGGCTATGCGATGGCCACTGCGTTGCGCGCTTTGGGGGTGGGACATGGTGACCCGGTGCTGTCGAACGCCTTCACCCTGGCCCCGGTGCCCGGTGCCATCGCGGCGGTGGGGGCGGTGCCGGTTCTGGTCGAGGTGACGCCGGCGCTGACCATCGACCTTGAACATCTGGCCGCCTGCATCACCGCATCTGGTGCCAAGGTCCTGCTGCTCAGCCATATGCGGGGACATGTCTGCGACATGGACCGGCTGATGGCGCTGTGCAATGGCGCGGGCATTCGGGTGATCGAGGATTGCGCGCATACCATGGGGGCCACTTGGGCTGGGCTGCCGTCGGGGCGGCACGGCGCGATGGCCTGCTATTCGATGCAGACCTACAAACATGTGAACAGCGGCGAGGGTGGGTTCCTGAC
>JANNBG010000221.1:0-1719 GCA_031385205.1 Rhodobacterales bacterium | reverse complement strand
CCGTCAAAGCCGTCGCTGAGCATCACGCCCATCACCCGGCCTTTGAAGCTTTGCGGCGGGTTTGACTGGATGCTGAGGGCAGGCGAGGGTTTCAGGTCGGTGCGCGTCGGGCGTGCCGCCGGGGCGGGCGCAGGCATATCGACCAGCCCCAGCCCCTCGGCGACATGCGCCGCCATATCCTCGTCTACATTTCGTAAATGCGACACGATCCGCGCACGGATGCCGGGCTCGGCACATTTCGACAACTCAAACACCAGCGCCGCTGCGATGTGGCCCTGTTCGCTGGGGGTTTGGCTGATGTAGAATTGCCGGGCCTGACTGTAATGGTCGGCGAAACTTTCGGGCCGCAGGCGGGCCTTGTCGCCCGTCACCGGGGCGCTGTAGCTGACGTACCCTTCCAGCGGATGCGCGCGCGGCCCTTCCCCCCAGCCGTTGGGTTCATAATTCACCCGGCCCTTGCGATGGGCTGTCTGCATGTGGCCGTCCTGCTGGTAATTGCTGACTGGGCAGCCCTTGGGCGCGTTCACCGGGATCTTGGTGAAATTCGGCCCGCCAAGCCGTTTCAGCTGGGTATCAAGGTAGGAAAAGTTGCGCCCCTGCAGCAGCGGATCATCGGTAAAATCGATGCCGGGGATCACATTGGCGGTGCAGAAGGCCACCTGTTCGGTCTCGGCAAAGAAATTCTCGACGGCTCGGTCCAGCCGCATGGTGCCGATCATCTGCACAGGGCAATCCTCTTCTGGGATCAGTTTTGTAGGATCCAGCACGTCAAAGGCAAAGCCATCCGCAAAGGCCTGATCGAACAGTTGCACGCCCAGATCCCATTCCGGGAAATCGCCCCGATCAATGGCATCCCACAGATCGCGGCGGTGGCGGTCGGCATCTGCGCCGTTGCTTTTTACCGCCTCATCCCAGACCACGGATTGCAGGCCCATCTTGGGCTTCCAGTGAAATTTGACGAAGGTGGAAACACCTTCTGCGGTCACAAACCGGAAGGTGTGAACGCCAAAGCCCTCCATCGTGGTGAAGGATCGCGGGATAGCGCGGTCAGACATTGCCCACATGATCGTATGCATCGCCTCGGGCGTCAGCGAAATGAAATCCCAAAAGTTGTCATGCGCGGAAGCCGCCTGCGGGAAATCCCGGTCAGGCTCCGGCTTGACGGAGTGGATCAGATCGGGAAATTTGATGGCGTCCTGAATGAAAAACACCGGCGCGTTGTTGCCTACAAGGTCCCAGTTGCCCTGATCGGTGTAGAACTTGACGGCAAAGCCCCGGATGTCGCGGGCGAGGTCGGGCGAGCCTTTGCTGCCCGCCACGGTCGAAAACCGCACGAAAACTTCGGTCTCCTTGCCCACAGCGGCAAAGGGTGCGGCACGGGTGACATCGCTCATCGCGCGGGTGCAGGTAAAAGTGCCGTGCGCGCCATAGCCTCGGGCATGGACGACGCGTTCAGGAATGCGTTCGTGGTCAAAGTGGAAAATCTTTTCGCGCAATGCGAAATCTTCCAGCAGCGTCGGGCCCGGTGTGCCGATCCGCAGCGAATTCTGGTTGTCGGCAATGACCACGCCCTGCGCGGTGGTCAGGCGTTCGGCGCCCTCGACCGCATGCTGATGGATTTCTCCCCCGGCGCCTTTGGCCGAGATCAGGTCATTCAGGTCTGCCGATTGGGATGGCGTTTTCATGGACGTTCCTTTTCTGAATTTCAATAGACGGAAC
>JANNBG010000215.1:0-8968 GCA_031385205.1 Rhodobacterales bacterium | reverse complement strand
CTGCAAGGTTCAGGTTATCCAGCAGCCGCTTGTGCAGTTCGACCTTCAGCTCCATCAGGCGGTCTTTGCGCTTTTTCTCTTTGTCCGCCGCAACCACATCCGCCGCTGTCTTGAGCGCAGGACCAGCCGGTGCCGCAGAGGCCGCACTGCGTGCCGCTGATTGCGCGGGGGCCTTGGGCGTTGCCGCGCCCACCTGACCCATCAGGGTCGGTTTCGCTTCGACATCTTTTTTGAAACGGCTGAACATTCAACTCTTCCTTGTGGTGTGATGATGCGGGCCCAGGGTTAGCCCCGGCCCGACTCGGCCGCTTTGTTCACATCGGTCAATGACTTGGCGAGCTTCTGAATCTCGCGCCGCAGCGGGTTTTTCGGGGCCTGTTCGGCAATCGGCAAGCCGTGGTCATTGGATTGCGTCACCTGCGGCCCGCCATCCGGCAGCTGCACCTCGATTGCGATATCAAGGCTTTCTGCCATCCGCTTCACCCGGCTTTTCGCCGAAAGGTCGGTAAATTTGGGCGCGCGGTTCAACACAAACCGCAGCTTTTCATGTGGCAATCCTTCGGCCTTCAGCGCCCGCACCATGCGCAGCACGTTTTGTGCCGACCGCAAGTCCAGCTCCATCATTGCAAAGTAAACATGCGACCTTTGCAGCACCGTTTCCGTCCAGGCCACCACGGTCTTTGGCATGTCGATCACGACATAGTCGAAATTCGCCGCCGCCATGTCGATGATGCGGTTGATGTCTTCGGGTGATACGATGTCCAGTGGCAGCATATCGGCAGGCGCGGTCAGCACATGCACCTTGTCATTGAAGGTCAGCATGGCCTTGAGAAAGCTGTCACTGTCAGCCGACCCTGTGTCGGAATACAGCTCGAACACCGCCTCGCGGCGCGGCAGATCCAGATAGGTGGCCGCTGACCCGTATTGGAAATCGAAATCCAGCAGGCAGACCCGCGGGCCGTCTTTTGGCGTTTGTGTGGCCAGTTCCCACGCCAGATTGGCCGCAAAGGTTGACCCCCCGGTGCCACCCGCCAGACCATGAATGGGCAAGATCACCCCTTCGCGGTCGCCCTTGGCCTTGAAGGTCGGCACCACCGCCACTTCGTCTTCATACACGGGCGCCGCCGCAATCACCGCTGCCGGTGCCGGTTTGCGCAACCGTTCAATCGCGTCATGCAGCGCGCCTTCGGGCAGGGGATAGGGCACAAAGTCATCTCCCCCCAGCCGCAGCAACTGATGCAGGGCAATCGGGCTGACCTGATCCGCGATGAGGATCACCTTGATGCCTTTGCCTTTGGCCGTCTGGATGATGTCCGTGATCCGCGCCAGATCACCCTCATCTTCCTGGTTGACCGCCATGCAGATGAATTCCAGACCCGCCGCATCCGGCTGATCCAGAAACACCAACGCATCTTCGAACCCAAGGTCGCCCCAGCTTTCGCCCAGCTCGCGTTCCATATCGTCGATCAGCAGATCAAAGTTCTGCACATCGCGCGAAATCGTACACGCGACGATCGGTGCCGGTTCCGGCTGTAGTGTTGCCACGCTCGTCATTGCCCTACGTCCTTCCAAAGCCGGGGATGCTGATACCCCTCCAACCGGGGCCAACCCCGAATCGTCTGAACACCACCAAGGCCCCCGTGCGCGACTGCTCTCGCGCGACTGTTCCCATTGAGGGGAAAGTGCTGTGCAATGTTGGCGATAATGGGGCTAAAAAACCGTTATTCTTTGATTTTTACAGTTTCGGAAACAACTAAAAATTGAACGGGCCCGCAAAAGCGGGCCCGATCACCAGAATGTACCACGTTTACTGCGGTGTCACTTCGTTCACGATGACCACGTTGCCCGGATGCGGGCGGGTGGCGCCTTCGATGTATTCGCGGATGATGACTTCGGCATATTTGCCGTTCAGGATCAACGGGTTGTTCTGCACAAAGCCGGTCACTTCCGTCACTGTCCTGCGGTTGCGTTCTTCGGCATTCTGCGTATCGACCACAGGCCGCGTTTCGCCAAATGACGCCACAGCCTCCAGCCGCGAGGTCGAAATGCCCTGTGCGGACAGGAAGGCGACGGCCGTCTGCGCCCGGCGCAAACCCAGGGCTTTGTTATACGCATTGGAACCAACCAGGTCCGTATGCCCATAAACGCGGAACCGCACTTCCGGGAACTGGCGGATCCAATCGGCCTGCCGCATCAGAATATCCTGCGCCGCAGACGTCAGGACGGCCGAGTTGAACTCAAAGGTGATCGTATCGGGTGCTTCGCCATTAAAGCGGTCGGCGAGCGCCTGCTTATAGGTGATCTCACCCGATTGGATCAGCGTGTTGTTCATGGTCGCGTTGCCAAACTGGCCGTCGTCCATACCCACACCCACGGGCTTGTTAAAGTTTCCCATACAAGCTGTCAGGGCCAGAAAGCTGGTGCCAAGGATCAAGTTGCGCATCTGCCTTACTCCATCACATAGCCGTAAGAGCCGCTGAAATCCTGCCGGGCCACTTCGCCCGCAGCACCCGCAGGGGCCGATGTTCTGCCGTTCAGGAACAGATCGCGTTCCGATGGCAGGCGTACGCGGTCGGTTGGCAAGGCCAACACTTCACCACGCGTTGGTGTCACCAGATGCGGCGTCACGATGATGACCAGTTCCGATTGCGACCGTTGATACGACGTTGACCGGAACAGGGCTCCGATGATTGGAATATCGCCGACCCACGGCACCTGCCCGTTCAGATCACGAAAGTCATCCTGCAGCAGGCCTGCTATCGCGAAACTTTCGCCATCGCGCATTTCCACCGTTGTGCTGGTTTCGCGCCGTTTGAACGCGTTGACCGAAAAGCCTTCGCTTTGCACCGTTGTTGTCGAATCGACGCTGGACACCGCCGCGTTGATCGTCAGGTTGATGATGTCATCATCCACCACCACCGGCGTAAAGTTCAACTCCACCCCGAATGGCTTGTATTCGATGGTGATGCCGTTGCTGCTGGCCACCGGGATCGGATATTCGCCACCCGCCAAAAACTTTGCTTCTTGCCCCGACAGCGCCGTCAGGTTCGGTTCGGCCAGTGTCCGCACCATGCCCTTGGATTCCAGCGCCTCCAGCAACACCGCAAACTCCAATGACCCGGCGGAAAAGCCAAGGCCCATCCGGCCATTCGCATCATTCGGGCTGGTCACGGCATCGCCGTTAAAGAAACTATCCAGCTTGGTTCCGTCTGCCAGAACACCCGTGCCGATGGTTCCGCCGACCGTGTCACCCGTGCTGCGCACACCCAGAGACGCCGACAGGTTTTTCGACACCGACCGCTGCATTTCGGCAAAGCGCACTTTCAGCATCACTTGCTGCGTGCCGCCCACGCTCATCAGGTTTGACACCCGTTCCGGCGCATAGCGGTTGGCAAGATCCAACGCCCGGTCCAGTTTTGCCGATGATGATACTGTGCCCGACAGCACGATCCCATCATTCGCCGTACGCACTTCGATATGTTCGCCCGGCAGAATTTGCTGCAGGCGTTCCTTGAACTCTGCAATGTCCGGCGTCACGTTGATTTCTACGTTTGACAGCAGCGTGCCATCTGCCGCCAAAATCGTCAGCGTCGTGCGCCCCGGTGTCTTGCCCAGCACATAGATCGTCTTTTCCGACAGCGTCGAGATATCTGCGATGCCCGGGTTCGCAATGGAAAGGTCGGTAAAGGGCACATCGCTTTCAACCACCACGGCCCGGTTCATCGGCACGTTCAGCGGTGCCGAGGCCGAGCCCGTCATCACCCGCAGCGTTTCTGCAAAAACCGGCGACAGGCTGGTCGTCGCCAGGGCCATCCCCAGCACGCCTGCTGTCCATATTGTTCGCATGTTCATATGACCTGCCCCTGTCATCCTGCCTATTTCGCCACGCCTCATGACGGGTCTTATATGCCCGATCCGTCTACCAATGTGCCGGAGTCTGGCTTTTTAATCAAGAATCAATTGGTTAAAGCACGTTCCTGATGTGGATAACCTGCAACAGGCTGCTAGGGATCGTGCAAATGAAACGGCGCGACCCCCAGATACGGTGGTCGCGCCCTGAATGTTCAAGCCCTTAGTTGGTACAAGGGATTGGGATTTCTACTGCTTCACCGCCTTTGCGGGTGCGGATTGTGCAGACTTGCTCCTGTTCGACGGCCACAACCACTTGCGGCTTGACCCCCAGCAGCGCGTTTGCGTCCACTTCCACAGCGTCAGTCACAGCCACATCGCCATTGCCCACCAGTGACAGCGCAAGCCGCCCTGTGGCCTGCGCCTGTGCCAAACGCCCGACCTGTTCCGGTGTCGCTTCCACGGTTACCGTGCGTGCAATCGTTGCCTCGGCCGCGCGTTCGCCATTGGCCATCTGGTCCACCGCCACGATCTTGACGGCACTTTCGATCAACTGCGTGATCTCGCCCACCGCCGTCGCTGATGCGCCTGTCCAGTACACGTCGATCCGGTCACCCGGCTGCAAAAAGCCCGACACGCCCGATGCCACGTCAACCTTGATCGCAAAGGCCCGCATGCCCTTGGTCAACTGCCCGTTCAGCCCGGCAATCTGCCCCGGTTCCGTCACCTTTGTCGACAGGATCGGTTCATTCATATCCAGCGCCCGCATCACATAGCGCGGGTCTTTGCCGGCATCCGGGAATAATTCTTCTTCGGTGCGGAACACGCCTTCGGGCAAGAATTTTTCCTGCAGATAAATCGTCTGCACATCTTCCTTTGTAATCGCCACGCCATAAGCCAGCGGTTTGTTCACCGCATAGACCTCGATCAGCGGCCCGGTTTTCTTGCGTTCCGCTTGTTCCAACGCCAGTGCGCTGTCTTTCGCGCTGATGTAGCCTTGTGCCAGATAAACCGCAGACCCGGCCAGTGCCACGCCCGCTATCAAGACAAGTCCGAATACCCCACGCATTCTATGTCCCTTTCACCCTTGCCACGCCCGCGCCTTGCGCAAATCATGGTGTGCCGCAACCCGCGGCATGGCATCCCCCCGATCAGCGGGAAGCGGCCTCTTCAACCTTTGCTTCGATCCCCACGGCCACGTTTTCGTAGAGGGTCGGTGTGATGATCGTGAAAACCCCCAACACCATGAAAATCATCGCCGCCGTCAGAACAACGAAATCAACCGTAATGGCCCCATCTTCATTCAGCACAAACCGTTTGATCGCCATTCGCATTGGTCACTTCTCCTGATCCCGGCGAACCGTTCGACATATTGTGCAGCCTGGACGTCACCATAGCCCTTACTAAAAGTGGGAAATCCGCGGACCCGCATCCGGGCCGCGGATTTCAGCATTGCCAGGGGACGGGCCCCGGCACAGGTCGCGATTAACGCGAAGCAGCGTCTTCCAGGTCCGACGCGATCACGTCAGCAGCGCCTTCGATGCCCGGACGGATCGTGTTCATGACGACCAGACCCAGACCAACGATAGCAGCGGTCAGAACGACCCAGTCAACAGTCACGGCGCCAGCTTCGTCATTCTTGAAGCGCTTGAAGATATTCAGGAGTTTCATGTGTAGTCCCTTTCCTAGGAGTTTGCTCAGGTTGCGTTCACCGCTGCGTGTCAGTTCAGGTCGGCCTCTGTTCCGCCCTATCCTCGCTTCGGCTTGCTGTCATAAGGCCCCCAAATCGTGGCTGCAGTTTGGACAAACCGGGACATTTTGCGACGATTGAAGAAATCTTTAATCTTTATGCTACCCTGTTGAAATAAAACAGATAAATATCACATTTGGCATTGTAACACCTCGTCAAAAGCGTGTCTTTCGGGTCAATTCAGGCGGATTTGCGGCAGCTTTTGCCTCAGAATGCTGGCGCGAGGGCTGATTCTTTGCGACCTTGCCGCAAAATAAAAAAGAACGGGCAACCGCAAAATGCGGATCACAGCAGGACTGATCGTCGCCGGGCTCGCGCTCGCAAGTGTGGGATTCGCCGTGCCTTCGGGGGCTGCGGCCGAAGCCTTGACCGGGCAAACGGGTTTTACCTTCAAGCGCATTACGGTGCCAAAACCGGGCGAAAAGCGCCGGTTGGTGCAGATCGACCCCGCCGAACAGGCGCGCCTTCTGGCAGCCCTGCCCAAGGCTGAACCTTACCTCGCCCCTGATACCCCTGTGGCCCCTATCGCAAGCGCCGACCCAGGGCCAACGCCTGCGTCCGCCAATTACGGTTGGTTCTGGGAGACCGTTCCCACCGCACAAGGTGCCAATGCCGACCGCTTCCCTTTGGCGATGGCCACGCTGTCGCAAGGGCCGGGTGGGGCATCGGTGGCCGCACCACGCCTGCAGGCGATGCAGCAAATCGCCGATACCTATGGCACGCAAATCCTGCAGGCCACGCTGGATACGCGCGTCTCACCCGCGCTGGTACTGGCCGTCATTGGTATTGAAAGTGCGGGCAAGCCGTCCGCCGTCAGCGGGGCAGGGGCGCAAGGGTTGATGCAGTTGATCCCCGCCACCGCCTCGCGCTTTGGCGTGACAGACAGCACGGACCCTGCGCAAAACATCAAGGGCGGCGTGGCCTATCTGGATTGGTTGCTGACGGAATTTGATAATGATCCGCTGATGGTATTGGCCGCCTATAATGCCGGCGAAGGTGCCGTCAAGGCGAATGCCGGTGTGCCACCTTATGCGGAAACGCGCGATTATGTGCCCAAGGTGCTGGCCGCCTGGCAAGTGGCCCAAGGGCTCTGCCTGACCCCCCCGGAACTGGTGACAGACCCTTGCGTATTCAAAATCATCTCGGCAGGCGGATAGGGCTGCGGGCCGATTAACCGCGCGGCATATCCAGCGCGATCATCCGTCCGCCTTTTTGATAGCGCACCTGATCGTCTGTAATGGCGGCTATCGTGCCGCCGTCGATGCGGTCACCCACAGACACCTTCTTATAGCGCCCGTTGGCCTGCCGGATCAGCGCATAACGGTTTGACTGCGTGCCATAGACCCCGATCAGATTGATGCGGTTCAGCGCGATTGCGTTCACGAATGTCGCCTGTTCCGCCACCGTCCGCCCGGTTGGCCGGGCCGGGGCTGCATCGGCAACCTCTGGTTCGGCGTCCGCTTCGGGTGCCGCGGGCGCAGTTGCCTGTTGCGGTTCCGGTTCCGGTTCTGGTGCCGGGGCTGGTGCGCTGGCGGCAGCAACGGCGGCGGCCACCGCCTTTTCCAGATCACGCGGGCGCGGTGCTGGCACACGGCTGACCGATACGGCCAGCGGGCTGGCATTCGGCGCAGGTTCCGCCAGCGCAAGGATCACCTCTTCCGACGCCTGTGACGTCGCCGCAGATGCCGCCAGCGAGGCCGCCTCGGTCGCGCGTCTGGCCTCTTCGCCTGCCGCAAGGATCGTCTCAGGCCGCGCCCGTGGGATCAGGCTGGTGCTGCGAATGGGAATTTCGGTCGTCAGCGCCGCATCATCCGCGCCTACGGGCGCCAGACCTGCGGGCACCAAACCTTCGGGCCGCAGTTTGGGGCGCGCAGCGGCGAGGGCGGGATCAGCGGCGAATGTCTGAATGGCGGTTTCTGGCAATACGGGTACTGCTGCGGCGACCGTGGTTATCAACGTCGCGGGGCGTGCAGGGGGCACACGCGATGGCGCACCGGCCACAAGGCGCACGCCTTCGGGTGTGATGATGCCTTCGGCGGTGGGGACGATCAAACCAGCCGCATCAAACTGGTACACGGTGCCAAAGGGCGGTGGCGGCATCTGTGCAGCAGGCAAGCTATCGGCGGATGCCGCTGGCTGCTGCAACGTCGCCGCATCGCGCGCGGGCGGTGGCGTGTCCATCGCCGACAGAAAGATTTCGTCCTGCGGCGCATCAGGCACTGCCGCCACCGGGACTGTCGCATCCACACCCGTATCGGGCGCGGGGCCTGCCTCGATGACGGGTTCTGCAACTGGCGCAACAGCCTCGGGCGCAGGATAGGCTGCCGCAACCGCCAGGTCTTCTGCTGCGGGCAATGGTTCGGCGGTGGCGGTTTCGATGGCTGCAGGTTCGGCAACCACAGGTGCAGCCGCAATGTCGGCTGTGGTGCCCGGCGCCGCAGGATCCTGCCCATCGGCCAGCATTTCGTCATCAATCGCGGGTGCTGCATTCGCGTCAACCGATGGGTCAACCACCGGATCAGCTGCTGCAAAATCCGTGATGGCGGCATCCGTGCCGCGTGACGCGAGGAAGACCGAACTCCACGCCGCCACCAGTGCCAGAAACAGCAGCAGGATGCCCGTCAGGATCAGCCCCAGATAGCGCGGCTTGCCCCGGGCTGCATCCGTTGCCGCAAACGTCCCGCCCGGTTTGGTCAGCGGTTTGCGTGCCGGCAGGTCATTCACCGGCGCTGCCGTCGCCGCCACTGGTCCGGCACCCGTCGCACCTTTGCGCTTTTTCCCGCCCGGCAGGCCCGCGCCTGTGATGCTGGGTGCTGTGACAAACGCCCCCGCATCAATGCGCTGCGCTGGCCGCGCCGCACCCTGATCCGCCAATGCCTGTGCCCGCGCCGCCAGCCGTTCCGCCACCAGCCCCGGCATTGTCACGCCGCTGCTCGGTGCCGCTGGCGGTGACGCCGAAAACGACGCGCCCCCGTTGGCACCCGCATCCGGCGCACGCCTGCTGGCAAACGCAATCAGGGCTGCCTGTGATGGTGCGGGCGGCACATCGTCATTGCCCTGCGATCCTGCCCCGCCAATCGCCACCTCTGCCTCTGGCACATCGGCAATGCCGGTATCGGCCACATGCGTAAAGGGGGCCTCATCGACAACAGGCGCTGGCACCTCAATCGCCGTTTCGATAAAGTTGGCCTCTGCTTGAAATGGTTCAGGCACCACGTCAGCAACAGTTTCCACGACCGGCTCTGGTTCTGGCTCTGGGTCTGCCACCACAACCACAGGCGCAACGACCGGCTCCACCACGTCGCGCACAACCACCTCAGCCACTGGCACCTCAGCCACCGGCACCTCAGCCACTGGCACCTCAGCCAC
>JANNBG010000200.1:0-3243 GCA_031385205.1 Rhodobacterales bacterium | reverse complement strand
GCCTTTATAGATCGACCGCACCACGGGCATGCGACCCACAAGGCTTTCACCCCAGCGCAGCACGGACCGGCCGAGGTAACCTTTGGCAAGCCAGCCCATGATGATGGTGAACACCAGGAAGATGATGACGCCAAGGCCGGGAATGTTATAGGGCTGATCCGGCCCCAAATAGTGCCGCAGGATGGCGTCGGGGTGATAGGCGCCTGGTACAAAGGGCAGCACCCAGCCGTCGATCCAGCCAATCACCGTCCAGATCAGGTAGATGGTCAGCACAATGGGCAGCACGACCACGAGGCCGGTCAGAAAGCTGCGGCGCATCCCGGCCAGAAGGCTGGCTTTGCGGCGCGTGATGATCTCGTCTGTCATGGTGGTCGGTCCCTGCCTGCGGCGGATATGTAAGGCGTGCTGCGGCGCGGCACAATGGGGATGCTAGGCCAGCGCCACGGCAATAGCAGCGGCGAGTTGCGCGTTGTTGCGCACGAGGGCGATGTTGGCGGCAAGGGAGCGGCCCTGGGTCAGATCAAAGATGCGTTGCAGCAGGAAAGGCGTGACAGCCTTGGCGGCAATGCCTTTTGTCTGCGCTTCGGCCAAGGCGGCCTCGATGAAGGGCACAATGACATCGCGCGGGATTTCATCCTGTGCGGGGATGGGGTTGGCGATCATTTGACCGCCAGGCAGGCCAAGCTGGGCACGCAGGCGGTGGGATTGGGCAATCCGGGCAGGCGTGTCCATGCGCAAGGGGGCCTTGAGGCCAGAGGAGCGTGACCAGAAAGCGGGCAGGTCATCCTGACCATAGGCGATAACCGGGACGCCGTGGGTTTCCAGCACCTCCAGCGTTTTGGGGATGTCGAGGATGGCCTTGGCCCCGGCACAGACGACGGTGACGGGGGTTTGGGCGAGTTCCAGCAGGTCAGCAGAGATGTCGAACGTGCCCTCGGCCCCGCGATGCACGCCGCCGATGCCGCCTGTGGCAAAGACGGCAATACCGGCCAGATGCGCACAGATCATGGTGGCGGCGACGGTTGTGGCGCCGGTTTTGCCCATGGCAAGGCAGATGGCGAGATCGGCGCGGGACAGTTTCATGACGTCTGTTGCCTGACCAAGGCGGGTGAGTTGCGTATCGGTCAGGCCGATGTGGATGCGCCCGTTCATGACGGCGATGGTGGCGGGGGTGGCCCCTGCAGTGCGGACGTCCTGTTCCACCAGACGGGCGGTTGCGACGTTTTGCGGGTAGGGCATGCCATGGGTGATGATGGTGGATTCGAGGGCAACGAGGGGGGTGCGCGCGGCGCTAGCGCTGGCCACTTCGGGGGACAGGGTCAAAAGGTCAATCATGCAGGCTCCGGGCGATGGCTTGACTGCAGGTATAGTCGCGGAAGGTGACGTTAAAGCCCGCGCGTTCGGGGGATGCGGCCATGATGCCGATTTGGGCGGGGCCACCCGGCAGATGGGCGAGGCGGGCCATGATCCATGTGCCCTGCGGGGTCTGGACCTGCACGCGGATGGCATCGGCATGGCGGGTCAGGCGCAGGCGGATGTGACGGGCAGCAAAGGGCAGGGGCAGGGTGGACCAGTCGGAGCGGCCATGGGTGACGACGGTGGAAAAGACGGGTTGACCGTCAGTATATTCAATACCGCATTTGACCCACTGGGTGTCCGACAGGCGGAGCATGAGGCCGGCTTGATCGTAGAGGGTGTCGTAATGGCCCGCGATTGTGACCTCGACCGAGAAGTCGCCGGTGACAGGATGGTGGAGGAAATGGCCGGAGTGGCGGGTAAAGCCATAGTAGGTTTCGGCCCAGAAATCGGTTTTGTCGGCAGTGGTGACGGTCAGGCCAGCAGGCGTGCTGACAGCCTGCGGTGGCGGGTTCAGCCAGACCATATCAGGGCGCATCAGGGATGGCCTTTCAGCAGGGCAAGGTCGGGGTCATGGCCCGCAACATAGTTGGCGGCAACGGTCAGGGCGGTGGAAAGCGCCGTTCTGCGGTCCATGCCGCGCAGGGTGGCCACGATATGAGCGGCCATGAAGGTATCACCTGCACCAGTGACGCGGGTGGCAGTGATCTTTTGGGGCTGTGCGGTGATGACGCCGTGGCCTGCACGGGCATCGGCGGTGGGGTTGGCACCATCGGTGACGAGGATGTGTTGCGCGCCTAGCGTGAGGAGGGCGTCGGCGGCATCATGGGCGGTGCTGTGGCTGCTGGCGGCCAGCAGGTTGGCCTCTTCGAGGTTCAGATAGAGCGTGGCGCGGGCGTGGCGCAGGAAAGGGGTCAGGCGCAGGGCCTTGCCGGGGCTGGCGGGGGCGATGCGCAGATCGGCACCTGCGAAAAGCGGCGAGGTGGCGATGGTGAACAGGAGTTTATCCGTGAGGTTGCCATCAAGGGCGATGGGGCCGGACCATGGGTTTTGCGCGGTGCCGAGGGTGCCGTCTGACAGGGCGGTAAGGATGGATTCGCCTGCATGTTCAAGGGAATGGGCGTCGGCAATGGCGGCGATCAGGCCATTGGCGCCCTCGATAGCCATGTAGCGGTCGGTGGGTTGGCGGCTTCGGTGGATATGGGCGGTGTTAAGACCAAGGGCGTTGGCGGCTTTGATCAGGTCATCACCGTCAGGATCATTGCCGATACAGCCGAGCAGTGCGGGGCGCAGGCCAAGGCGGGCAAGCGCCATGGCGATGTTCATGGCCACGCCGCCGGGCAGACGGGTGATGCGACCGGGGCGGTCGGCACCCAGCGGCATGGCATGCGGGTGCCTGCCGATGATGTCCCACAGGACGGCGCCAATGCAAAGGATATCGGGTGTCATGCAGGCTTTGTGCGGGAAGATGTGGCGTGGTGCAAGATGTAGCGGAAGCATGACGGGCGCGGTGGGACGCGGCATTAACCTGCCGGTTTGGGGGTTGGCCATTGGAGGCTATGCGTCGGATATCTGGCAGGCGTTTGTCCCGACGCGCATCGGGACAGGCAATGCGGTCATATTTGTTGACGAATTGGGGATTGGAGGCAAAAATCTTCGAAGATTTTTGCAAATTTGTTCGAACAAATTTGGTGGCAGAGGTGAAGCCCGCCCTATGCGATGAGACCCACCCAGTTGCGGGCGATGGCAAGGCCAGTGGCGTCGGCCTGTGCGCCGTGCAGGGCGGCCTGTGTGGCGTGGTCGGCCAGCCAGCCGGGGTGCATGGTGTTGCATTGGGTGGGAAAGCGGTGGGTCCAGTCGGCGACAACGGCACGGGACGCCTCAAAA
>JANNBG010000195.1:0-8088 GCA_031385205.1 Rhodobacterales bacterium | reverse complement strand
GATCAGGATGACGTGATAAAACTGATCGGGCAAATGGTCTGTGTTGCGCAGAAAATCGATGGTTTCGCCCACTGTCCAGTGTTCGGGTGCCACCACCACCTCGCGCTGCATGAGGCGCCCGGCGGAGTGTTCGGGAAAGGCCATGGCGGCCTGCACGGCGACGCGGTCCACATCCAGCAGTGCGTCAAGGATCAGGCCTTGTTGTGGGGCCTCCAGATCCTCAAGGATATCAACGACATCGTCGGTGTCCAGCTCGCGCATGGCATCGGCCAGCACATTGGCGGGCAGATGGGCGATGACCTCTTCACGGATGGATTCGTCCAATTCCGACAGGATGTCGCCATCGACCTCACTGGCCCACATATCCAAAAGGTCGCGCCGTTCAGACCCGCTGATCTGTTCCAGCAAGTCGGCCACGTCAGCGGCATGCAAGGGCGCCATCAGACCTGTCAGGCGGAGGGAATCCTGTGCAGCGACGGCGTCCAGAATGGCAGTCAGGCGGCGCGCGTCGAGCACGGTATCGTCGTCCAGTGCCTCCGCGTCTGCCATGTGTGACCTCTTTGATTTGGCGGCACCATAGGGCGTTTTCCATGACGCGGAAAGGGGTTAGGGTTGGCGTGAAAGAAGGTGCGATATGGCCGATTTGTTGCTGGGGCAACTGCTGTGGTTTGAAGGCGATGCGGTGGTGGAGGGGCCGTCGGCGGCACGGCATATGCTGCGTGGCGGGCTGGTTCTGGACGATGGGATCATCGTGGCGCGCGGGGACGGGGCGGCGTTGCGCCGGGCCTATCCGGAGGTGCCTGTGACGGATTATGGCGATTGCCTGTTAAGCGCGGGCTTTGTGGATGCGCATGTGCACTACCCGCAAACGGCGATCATTGCGAGCTGGGGCAAGCGGCTGATCGACTGGCTGAACACCTATACCTTTCCGGAGGAGATGCGGTTTGGCGATCCTGTCTATGCAGAGGCGATAGCGGGGCGGTATCTGGACCTTGTGTTGGCGCGGGGGACGACGAGCGTTTGCAGCTATACAACGGTCCACCCGGCATCAGTGGAAGCGATCTTTACGGCAGCGCAGGCGCGGGGGATGCGGGTGTTTGCGGGCAAGACCTGCATGGATAGAAACGCGCCAAAGGGGCTGCGGGATACGGCGCAATCGGCCTATGACGACTCGCGGGCTTTGCTGCAAAGGTGGCATGGGGTGGACCGATTATCCTATGTCATTACACCACGGTTTTCACCCACCAGTTCGCCGGAGCAGTTGCAGGCTTTGGGCAACTTATGGGCCGAATACCCGGAGTGTCTGATGCAAACGCATCTGAGCGAGCAACCGGATGAGATTGCGTGGGTGGCCGCGTTGTTCCCGGATGCGCGCGATTATCTGGATAGCTATGAGGCACATGGGTTACTGGGCGCACGCGGGGTTTACGGGCATGCGATCCACCTGACAGCGCGGGAAAGGGCGCGGCTGGTAGAGGTGGGGGCGGCGCTGGCGCATTGCCCGACGTCGAACATGTTCATCGGGTCAGGGCTGTTTGATATGTCACTGGCGGCATCTCTGCGCGTGGGGCTGGCCACGGATACCGGGGGCGGGTCATCGTTTTCAATGCTGCGCACCATGGCAGCGGCCTATGAGGTGGCGCAACTGCGGGGTGGGTCGCTGCACCCGTCGGCGCTGTGGTATCTGGCGACCGTGGGGTCAGCGCGGGCATTGCACGCTGACCATCAGATCGGGAACCTGCGTGTGGGGTTGGAGGCGGATGTGGCGGTGATCGACCTTGCCTCCACCCCCGCGATTGCCCAAGCCACGGCGCGGGCCAATGACATCTGGCAAGCGCTGTTCCCGACGATCATGATGGGGGATGACCGGGCGGTCAGGGATGTGTGGGTGGGGGGGAGGCTGCGGTAGGGTGTGTGCAACCGCACACGCTGCCATCAATCATCTTTCGCGGATCACGCTATTCCGCCAGTTCCCACCCATCCGGATAGAAATCATGCTTCAGTGCAATCGTTGTTGCAATCCGTTCGTATTGCCAGATGTCTTCCGGCGTCACCGGGATGGGCCCATAGCTTGCCACAATCGTCATCCCGTCCTTCGCCCGCGCAGTGCGGAACCCTTCGCCCTGCAGGGACTTTTCCAACGCCGCCCAGCTTGCATCTAGTTCTTCGATGAAGAACGCATATTCCACCACCGCCGTCTTTGGCAGTTTCACACTCGTCCCCGCCGCCTTGAACGTGGCATAGGTTTCGCGGCGCTGGGTTTCATAGTTATGTGACATGGCTGGCCTCCGCCCCAGCCCTTACCGCAACGCTGGCTCCCTGCCTAGCCCATCAACCGCTGTGATAACCGCCTTTGCCGGTCCACCACGGCGGGCAGATCAAGCGTTACCATATGCCCATCGCGCACCACAGCGCGCCCTTCCACCAACAGATCGCGCACGCGCATGGGCCCACACAGCACCAATGCCGCCACCGCATCCCAGGCACCCGCCGCCTGCACGCCGCGGACATCCCACACCGCGATATCGGCGCGTTTTCCCACCGCCAAAGTCCCGCAATCCTGCCGCCCCAAGACCTGCGCCCCGCCCAGCGTCGCCACCTCCAGCGCCTCTCTTGCGCTCATTGCATCGGCCCCAAGATTGACGCGCTGCAACAGCAATGCCATGCGCGCCTCGCCAATCAGGCTGCCTGCGTCATTGCTGGCCGACCCGTCCACGCCCAACCCCACGCGCACGCCCGCATCGCGCATCGCACGCAAGGGGGCGATACCAGACCCCAGACGGCAGTTGGAACAAGGGCAATGCGCCACACCGGTTTGCGTGTGCGCAAACAAATCAATTTCGCCCGCATCCAGCTTTACGCAATGCGCGTGCCAGACATCCGGGCCAGTCCAGCCCAGATCCATCGCATATTGCCCCGGACGGCAGCCAAACCGCGCCAAAGAATAGGCCACATCCTCGTCATTTTCGGCCAAATGCGTATGCAGCATCACCCCCTTGTCGCGCGCGAGGACGGCCGCCTCCCGCATCAGATCACGGCTGACCGAAAACGGCGAACACGGCGCAATGCCCACCCGCACCATCGCGCCCTCACCCGCATCGTGGAACGCATCCACCACGCGGATGCAATCTTCTAAAATCGCGGCTTCACGCTCCACCAGCACATCAGGCGGCAGGCCCCCATCCGACACACCAATGCTCATCGCCCCGCGCGTGGGGTGAAACCGCAAGCCCACCTCGCCCGCCGCCGCAATCGTATCATCCAGCCGCGCGCCGTTCGGGAACAGATACAGATGATCGGATGACATCGTTCAGCCCGACAGCGCCAGCTCCGCCAGCCCCACTTGGGCTGACACGAACATCTCTTCCGGCCCAAACCGCGCCCAGATCGGATACAGCGCCTGCAACCAGCCAAACAGCAAAGCGTCCTGCCCCCCCGGCACGGCCCGCGTCAGGGTCTGAAACAAGTGGTGATGCGTGTTCACCAGCCCCGGTGTCACCACGCAGCCAGCGGCGTTAATCACCGTGCCCGTGGTTTGCAGCCCCTGCCCCAGGGCCGCAATCACCCCGCCACGGATCAACACGTCCGCATGCGCAAGTTCGCGCCGCGTGGCGTCCATGGTGACCACGACATCAGCATTGCGGATCAGGGTTTCAGACATGGCCCTTCCTTCGCCCTTCGCTGCAATGCAAGGCCGGCGCGACAGAAGGGGGCAAGGACTCAACGCCAGCCCCTACAGGCTAAACTGCACAAACCCGGTCCTGCAACCCCCTTCCTCTGTTCAAAACTATCTTCGGGGGGTGAGGACGCAGTCCGAGGGGGGCCGACAGCCCCCCCTGATTTTCGCATGAAAATCGTATTACGCGTTCAGCAACGCCATCGCCGCCGCATGCACACCTGCATTCGCTGCGGCCAGTACCTGGCCGCCATCATGGCAGGCACCGCCCTGCCAGTTGGTCACCATCCCACCTGCCGCCTGAATGACGGCAATCGGGGCCTGCACGTCATAGGCCTGCAATCCGGCCTCGATCACCAGATCAACCTGCCCTGCCGCCAGCAGCGCATAGCCGTAACAATCCATGCCATAGCGCACCAGCCGCACCTTGCCCGCCACGCGCCGAAACGCTGCCTCTTCTGCCGCCGTGCCCACCTCCGGAAATGTCGACAGCAGGATCGCCTGATCCAACGCCCGCGCCACCCGTGTCCGCAACACATGCCGCCCCATCGGCCCCACCACCTGCGCACGGCCAAAGCCACCTTCAAACCGCTCGCCAATGAACGGCTGGTCGATGATGCCATAAACCGGCCCCGCCGCATCGGCGACCGAGATCAGCACCCCCCATGTTGGTGTGCCTGACAGATAACCCCGTGTGCCGTCGATCGGGTCCAGCACCCATGTCAGGCCCGATGTCCCCGTGGTTTTGCCGAATTCTTCGCCCAAGATTCCGTCCTGAGGCCGCCTGCGGGCCAGGACCGCCCGCATGGCCAGTTCCGACTCGCGGTCCGCAATCGTGACCGGGTCAAACCGCGCCTCTTCTTTGTTATCTGCATGCAAATCGATACTGCGGAAATGCGCCAAGGTCGCCACCCGTGCCACATCGGCCAAGTCTGCCGCTGTCGCCATCAGGTCATCTGCGTCTGCCTGCGTTATCATCGCATCTTCCCCGGCATATCTCCCCAAGCGCGCTAAACGCTTGGGGGGGCGGGGTCAAGTCAGGCGTTGAAAAGCGGGCCTCAGGCCGCTTCGCTCAGCACACGGGCAAGGTCGAACAGACGACGACGCTGGGCTTCCGGGATCGCATAATAGGACCGTACCAGTTCCAGCGCCTCTTTATCGGCCAGCAAGTCGCCACCCATCGTGCGCGGCTCCACACCATCAGGGGCCAATCCGTCAAAGAAAAAGCTGATCGTCACATCAAGGCTGTCGGCGATGTCCCACAGGCGCGATGCAGAAACCCGGTTCATGCCCGTCTCGTATTTCTGGATCTGCTGAAACTTGATGCCCACTTTATCAGCCAGTTGCTGCTGGGTCATCCCCACCATCCACCGCCTGTGACGGATACGTTTCCCGACATGCGCATCTACTGGGTGTTTCATAAATCTCTCCATTCCTGTTGACTTGTCCTGCTATTGATTTACTAGCAAGTTCCGTGCCAACTTTTGCAGAAAAGTGGTTATCCACAGATAATCTTGGAAACCCGAAAAAACCTGTCATTTTAGATATGTCGAATTATACAGGCGAAGAACTATTTTCATCCCGAGCGCAACAATCTCCCCAAGCGGGCTTAACTGTAGATACGCTCGCCTCATGCGTGTTTCGCAAATATCGTTGTTTTTTGCAATTTATGGTCACGAGATTCGCATAATGGCAAAATTATCCAAGCCATGCTCGTCTCTCATGGGCATCGCAAGCAGGATAAGCCTCTGAAAGTTCAAAAATACATTGCTGGGTTGCAGAACTCCAGGCAACACATCCCTGCACGTCAGGCCAGACGCAACGTCCGGGCAACAGCCCGGTTGGCATAGGCATCGCGGATCAATCCGGCAAGGGCTTGCAACGGCGCAGTTGGCGTGGCTTGTGACATATAGAGGTTGACCTTTTTGCGCGCGAGGTCGGGCAGCGTGCCTGCATGGTCGATCCGTTCCAGATAGGCGGGCTCTGACCCGGCCAGCAACGTATGAACGGCAAGATCGGCCACCACGCTCGCCTCGATCGCGCGGGTGCTGTCACTTTCCACGGCCATGACCCACGAAACACCTGCGGCATCCAACGCGGCCTGCACACCCATGCGGAACACGCAGTTATGTTCATAGGCCAAAGGCAAGGGCCGTGACCGCCAGGCTTGCCCACCGGGCGCGCCGACCCAGACAAGGGGCAGTTCGGCCAGCGTTTCGCCACCTTCACCCAATTGATCCTCGGTGGTCAGGATCAGGTCACACTCACCGCGCCCGAATTGCGCCACCAGAACGCGGGTAAACGACGACACTAGTTGCACCCGCATCTTGGGATAGTCATAGGCAAAGCAGCGCAACACGCCGGGGATCACCGGATAGACAATGTCATGCGGCACGCCCAGCGTGATGGTGCCTTCGAAATCATCATGCATCAGGCGGCCCAACACCTCATCGTTCAGCAACAGCATGCGCCGCGCATAGCCCAGCAACTGTTCCCCCGCCGCTGACAGCGCAATCTTGCGCGCGGACCGGTCCAGCAGTTCGACCTGCAAAAGGTCTTCCAGCCGTTTGATCTGCATCGACACCGCCGATTGTGTCAGGTTCAGAAACCCGGCCGCACGCGTGACGCCACCCGCATCGGCAATAGCCACAAAAGACCGCAGCGCGGTCAGGTCCAGATTTCGGATCATATCAACCTCTGTGATGACTGGCGTCAAAAGCATTCATTTTTCAAATGTCGCAGACTCTGGCATAACAATCAAGCAAACTGATGCATGGCCACGATCGCATCAGCCAATCAAATGAAAGAAAAGGTGCATCATGCGTGTTCAATCCATCACCCTGCCCCGGTTTTCGCGTCTGCCCCGTCTGGCAGGCCTTGCCGATCTGCTGGCCCTGTACCGTCAGCGCAAGCAGCTGGCCGCCCTGGATGCGTTGCAATTGGCCGACATCGGACTGACCGCAGACCAGGCTGTGGCCGAATCCAAGCGGCCCATTTGGGACGCACCGGCACATTGGCGGCTATAATTGTGCCGCGAGGGACGGAAACTATGGGGTTGCTGCGGCATTTCAACGGGAAATCCTTGAAATCTGCAGCAGGTCTGCCGATATTGGTGTCAGAAGCGGAGGTTGGAAATGCCGCCGCCGGACAGGGTCAATTTTCGGAGGATACCCATGGCTGACTATCAGACGATCAATGCGGTCGGCACAGGTGCCCGGACCGCCCAACTGGACGAAGGGCTGCGCGCCCACATGAACAAGGTCTACGGGCTGATGTCCGTGGCCATGCTGGTGACGGGTGGTGTGGCTTGGGCCGTTGGCACCAATGAGGCGATGTTGCAGACCATCTTCCAGACCCCGCTGCGCTGGGTGGTGATGTTCGCGCCGCTGGTGATGGTGATGATCCTGAGCGCGTCCCTGAACCGCCTGTCGGTGGCGGCAGCGCAATTGTTCTTCTACAGCTTTGCCGCAGCGATGGGTCTGTCGATCAGCTTTATCTTTGCGGTCTATACCGGCGTGTCGATCGTGCAGACCTTCCTTGTGACGGCGATCGCCTTCGCCAGCCTGTCACTTTATGGTTATACGACCAAGAAAGATATGTCGGGTATGGGTACATTCCTGATTATGGGCGTGATCGGGCTGATCGTTGCGTCGCTGGTGAACCTGTTCCTGCAATCCTCCGCCCTGTCTTTTGCGATCTCGGCGATTGGCGTGCTAATTTTTGCAGCGCTGACGGCCTATGACACGCAAAAGATCAAGAACACCTACCTGCAGCACGCCCAAGGCGGTGACAGCGAGTGGTTGGGCAAGGCGGCCATCATGGGCGCGTTGGAGCTGTACCTCGATTTCATCAACATGTTCATGTATCTGCTGCGCTTCATGGGCAACCGCAACTGATC
Organism: Rhodobacterales bacterium; assembly: GCA_031385205.1. Lineage (GTDB taxonomy): Bacteria > Pseudomonadota > Alphaproteobacteria > Rhodobacterales > Rhodobacteraceae > JAAFHS01. The sequence continues at coordinate 514 of JANNBG010000195.1, read as the reverse complement.
TGAACGACACGTTTGACGACAGGGGCCGGTGGAAACACCGGCCTTTGTCATTTGGGTAAAGCCATTTCCATCTGCACGGCCGGAAAATCAATGCCGGGGCGCAGGGGCACCAGCACGTCGCGGATGCGGACAAGGCCCATGGCGGTATAAAACGGCACTGCCGTGCGGGTGGACAGGCATTCCATCCGCGTCATCCCCGCAGTTTGGGCATCCGCCCGCACCCGCGTCATCAGGGCTCGCCCGATGCCACGCCGCTGATGGTGGTGATCTGTCACCACATGCCGCACATGGCCCGTGGCCGCCGCACTTGGCCCCTGCGGCGCATGGCTGCTCCACCCGCCTGCACCCACCACCTGTGCGCCATCCAGCGCGATGAAATACCGACCGGAGGTCAGCAGTTCGGGGCGGGCGCGGGAAATGATGGGCAGGGCCATAATCAGGATAGACGGCGGATAATCGTGGGCGAGAAGGCGCGGGTAGGATGCAGCCAACAGCGCATCCACCGCGTGAAGCT
>JANNBG010000190.1:0-3640 GCA_031385205.1 Rhodobacterales bacterium | reverse complement strand
CGCACTCAGCGCCCCCATCACCTGCGCCACCCGCGCATAAGGGATCGCCCCATCCGCCCGCAGGAACACCTTTTTATCCGCCCGCTCCGCCGCAATCGCAGACAGACGTGGGATCAACTCCGCTTCCGGGTATTCGGTTTCCTGAATCATCAACAACCCATCCGCCGTCATCGTAATCGTCAGCGGCTCCTCTTGCGGCATCGGCAACGCACTCGCCGCTGTTTCCGGCAACTGGATCGGCACCCCCACCGTCAACAACGGTGCCGCCACCATAAAGATAATCAGCAGCACCAGCATCACATCCACAAACGGCGTGATGTTGATCTCTGACATCGCCTTGGACCGCCCCCGCCTGCGTCCCCGCCGACCGCCACCACCACTGCCCTGTGCAACCCCGCCAGCCATCGCTTATGCGTCCAACTGGCGCGACAGGATCGTCGCAAATTCATCCGCAAACGCCTCGTAACCACCGACAATCCGGTCACTATCCCCGTTCAGCTTGTTGTAAAACACCACCGCCGGAATAGCCGCCACAAGGCCCACCCCCGTCGCCATCAGCGCCTCGGCAATGCCCGGTGCCACCGTGGCAAGATCCGTGTTCTGCGTCGCCGCAATTTCCGTAAACGCGTGCATGATCCCGTAAATCGTGCCGAAAAGCCCGATGAACGGCGCCGTGGAACCAACCGTTGCCAGGAACCCCACGCCCGTATTCAGCCGCTCCGATTCCCGCGCAATCGCCACGTCCATTGCCCGGTCAATCCGGCTTTGCGCCCCCGCAATCAGCCCGCCGTCCTGCCGGTGGCTGCGCCGCCATTCCAGCATGCCCGCCGCAAAAATCTTCTCCGACGCCCCATCCGGCTGCGCGCCAATCTTTTCGAACAGCTCGTCCAGCGGCTCACCCGACCAGAAGGCCCGGTCAAACACCCCCGCCTCGCGCTTGGCCGTGCGGTACAGGATGTATTTCTGCACGATGATCGCCCATGACCAGAACGACATCACCAGCAGCCCGATCATCACGATTTTCACCGTCAACGTCGCCTGCATAAACAAACCAAGCACAGAGAAATCAATCTCCTGCGCCGCCGCAAGTGTTGTGGTATCCATGTGCCTGCTCTTGTTTTGGGCTGTCTTTGCAGCCGTTTGACCGAACAATACCCGGAAATAAAGGGGAAAGCCAACACATCTGCGACAGTGGCAGCCTTTCGCGCACCGATTTATGCCGCGAGTTTATCCCGTAGACCCTTTGGCAGACGCGCAGGCGTCCCTGCATCCGTTACCGCCACCAGCGTCACCACCGACGCAAACAACCGCTGACCCCCGCGCCTGATCTCCTGCTGCAACGTGATCCACGCGCCCGTCACCGCAACAACGTCGGTCCTGACCTCAACCACATCATCAAACCGTGCCGGTGCCAGATAATCCGCCTCCACCCTGCGCACCGCAAACACGATGCCCTGCGCCTTCAACCCCACCTGATCCACGCCCAAACTCCGCACCCACTCCGTCCGCGCCCGTTCGATGAACCGCAGGTAGTTGGCATAATAGACGATCCCGGCAAGATCGGTGTCTTCATAGTAGATGCGCAGGGTGTGGAGGTGGGTCAAATCAGCGGCACAAACGGCACACCACAAGATGCAAGCAAAGTCAGGGTCAAAACCAAAACGACAAGTTTCATGGCGGCATCTTTCATTGATTGCGATCGCGCTTTCTTAACGACTACGCACCCCAACCGCTACCCCAGACGCCCAACCCGCGCCGCAACCCGCCACGCGTGCCCCACATCCCGCGCCATATCCGGCAACACCGCATCATAGCACGCCCGCACCACCGCGCCCACATCACCGCGCAGTTGCACCCCATTCGGACCCATGACCAACGGGGCCCCCGCCACAAACGCCCGATCCGACCACAGCACAATCACCTGCACCGCCTGCTGCAATGCCAATACCTCCACCGGCACCGCTCTCAAATCCGCATCCATCCGCACAAACACAAACGCCGCCCTAATCGCCCCCGCAGCATCAAACCGGAACACCCGGTATTGGTTCGCCCCCGCCTCTTCCAGCCGCGCAACCAACCCCGCAAATCCGTCAATCAGCCCCTCCAACCCCCGCACATGTCGCAGCTCGTCCCATTCCGCCACGAAGAACAGCATCAGGTTCGCACCCAATTCCGTATCCACCTCCCCCAAACCCACACCAGCAATCGCCGCCACCCCCGCCAGCGCCCCCTTCACGACCGATAAAGTCGCATCATCCACCCCAAACACCACCGGCACCAAAGGCCGCCCCCAGCGCGCAAACCAATACGTCCCGTCCGCCCGCGTAAACAGCGCCACTACGTCTTCCGCTTTCATCTTCCTCTAAATATCCCCGCCGGAGGCCCTTAAGTTTCAAACAAATCCGTCTGCCCGCGTGGTGCCTCCAGCCCCAGATGCCGCCACGCCTTTGCCGCCAGCATCCGCCCCCGTGGCGTCCGCTGGATCAGCCCCTGCTGCAGCAGGAACGGCTCGATCACCTCTTCGATCGCATCCCTTGCCTCGCTCAAAGCCGCCGACAAAGTCTCCACCCCCACCGGCCCCCCTGCGTAATTCTCCGCGATCAACGAAAGATACCGCCGGTCAGCCCCGTCCAGCCCCAGATGGTCAACCCCCAGCCGCGTCAGCGCCCGGTCCGCAAGCGCCCGGCTCACATGCCCGCCCTCCTCCACCAGCGCAAAATCCACCACGCGCCGCAGCAACCGCCCCGCAATCCGTGGCGTCCCCCGTGCCCGTTTTGCAATTTCCCGGCACCCCGCGTCATCCGCCCGCACCCCCAACAGCCGCGCCCCGCGTGTGACAATCAGGAACAGCTCGTCCTCGGTATAAAACTGCAACCGCGTCGGAATACCAAACCTGTCCCGTAACGGCGTCGTCAACAACCCCAACCGCGTCGTCGCCCCCACCAGCGTGAACGGCTGCAAATCAATCCGCACCGTACGCGCCGCTGGCCCCTCGCCGATCACCAGATCGAGCGCGAAATCTTCCAGAGCCGGATACAGCACCTCCTCCACCACCGGGCTCAGACGATGAATCTCGTCGATGAACAGCACATCCCTTGGCTCCAGATTCGTCAAAATCGCCGCCAAATCCCCCGGCCGCGCCAGCACCGGGCCAGAGGTCATCCGAAACCCCACCCCCAACTCCCGCGCCATGATCTGCGCCAGAGTGGTTTTCCCCAAACCGGGCGGCCCATGGAACAAGGTATGATCCATCGCCTGCCCCCGCATCTTGGCCGCCTCAATAAACACCCGCAAATTCGCCCGCGCCTCCGCCTGCCCCACGAATTCATCCAGCGTCTGTGGCCGCAAAGCCCGGTCCGCATCTTCGGGCAGGGGCATGGCGCGCAGGGTGGGGTCAGGCTCGGTCAATTATTCAGTCCAAATTTGACCGTATGCATCCGCCGCATCCATGTCTGCTCCAGCGCAATCACCTCGGTTGCGGGCATATCAGGCGATACACGCTCCAAGATCGAGAAACGAAAATTCATGGTTTTGCGCGCCTTCAGTTTCGCCGTCACCCCAACTTCGCCGGCAACATGTGCCTTCCAACGGCCCAACAGATTGGTATCCTCGCCATAAGCAGACCCCACATACCGTGCCC
>JANNBG010000185.1:0-3304 GCA_031385205.1 Rhodobacterales bacterium | reverse complement strand
CATCGGGGTGGATGGCGGGCGCCTCGGCCAGATCGGGTGCGGCCCACGTCAGTGCCATTTCGGGCGGGCGTCGCAAAAAGACCACCCGTGGCGCGACCAGATTGCCTGCAGCGATGGCGATATCCAAAGGCGGCTCGACGTTGGCTTGATCGGGAAAATCGCGATCCGCCTGCGCCCGTCCCGCTGGTCGGGCGAAGTCGCGCAAGTCACGGATTTGTGTCTGTTCCATCGCCAGAACCCCTGCTCAAAAGGTGATTTCGGTACTGTCTTCGCCGCGCGTCAGTACGATTCCGTCGGCGGAAATAGACGAGATCACCCAGTTGTCGTCGACCACCTCACCGATCTTGCGCACCTCTCCGTCGACAAAGCGAATTTCGGCAGGGTCTGATAGGCGGATCGCAGCGACCGACTTCAGGCTAGCAAGCTCGGTCGCGCGCGCAACGTCCTGAACAAGGACCGGGGCACCGGCCTGCTGATCATACCAGTGGGTGAAACTGCGCCACGCGGTCCACTTTGCGGCGGGGATACGTCCGTTGATCGACAGGAGGCCCCCGGCCGTGTTGACGTTAACGCTGTCCTTCAACTGAAGGCGGGCCAGTTCCGCCTCAACAGAGGTGCGGAAGGCACGGTCAACGGCAAGCCGGGCCTGTGGCGTCGCGGTTTCTTGGTGTGCGATGCGAACGTTCCGTTGCTCGGGACTGCGCGACACCTGGACCAGCGGCGTCGCCAGAGCGAGGGCAAATACGAGGCTGACGATCCCGACGATGCCCGCTGTGCGCACCGGCTGAGCGCGGCGCGGCATCGCCTCGGGCATTTGCGCATGCGCCAGCGTCATTCTGACGTCGCCAACGGTCAATGTCTGCGGCAGGCGCTGCACGCCAGAAGTCTGCTTGGCATCAAGCGTCATCGTGCCGATTGTAACGGGCCCCTGAGCGAGAATCTCGACCAGGACCCCAAAGGCCGAGCGACGCATGTGGAACGTCATATGATGTGGCAGGACGCTTTCGTCCATCAGGACGATGTCGCAACCGATGCCCGAGCCAACCGAAAGAGTATCAGAAGCATAGCTTTGGTGCATGCCCCGCATCAGGCCGGTCTCGACGCTGAGGAGGGTCGAGACGCGTCCGCCCGCAACCGTCAAAACAGCAGCCTTGCGGCGGAAAACGCCCTTCAGCCAGTCCAGATGGGTTGACACATCGGCGAGCACTGATCAGGACCCCTTCAGCAGTTGCGAGATATCCTGCTGGATGCGTTGCGCGATCTTCCATGCGACCTGGTAGTTGGTGAGATCGGCATACATGGCCGTCACGCGGGCTTCCATCTGATCCATCGACGATTCGACTGGCGTTTCGCCACGCGGGGCCGCTCCCGGGCGCTGCACGCTTGAGACGAGATTCAGTTTTTCTGATCCCACTTGACCTGCGCTGTGATCCGTCAAGGCCAGACGTGACGTGCCAAGCTGATCGCCAAAGCTTGGCCGGGATGCGGCGGCCTCGATTGCACTTGTCGCAAGTTCGACAAAGCGGGATTGGCGCACCGCCTCGATCGCGGCACCACCCATGAGATCGTTCAGCGAGAGCTTTTCCGAATCACAACCGATGCCGCCAATCGCGGTGCAAGCGGTCATCCTTCATCCTCGTTTTCGCTGATGAAATCGAAGGTGAGGTCGTTAGCGACCAGCCCAGCAACAACTTCGATGAACCTTTCCGCCAACAGCGCATCGTCGGCGGCGCTTGGCGTGTCGCCCGAATCCGATCCGCTCGGTGGGTCTACTGTCATGATCGCTCCTTTGGTGAATTTTGCACGTAAGTAAGGTTCTGCCCCCCGGCGGCTGCGATCGCAATGCAGGCAAGCTACGCAGGAATGCACCGGGCTACGTATTCACTTGCGTAGCCTTCACAGTCGCGGGCGAGGCAGAGATGGCGCATCTTTAGTTCGCGCCCCAACGGAGGTTTCGATGGTGACTGGCAGTATGGTCCGTGTGGCTTCGGGACTGGCATTAGTGTCGATCATGGCCACGTCCATGGTTATTGCTGAGGCTCCCGCCCCTGAACCGGCGGGGGCGCTGAGCGTGATGTTGACGCTTGCAGAAGGTGTCGCCGCGCAATCTCCGGTAGCTGAGACGTTCGATTACCTTGTCATCCGTCAGGAATCATCGGCGCTGTTCGAGGCTCTGGCGCGCGATCTGGGGTTGCGGTTGGATCTATCGGACGGTGTGCATGGCACGCTCAGCGACCGGCGGCTAACCGGCACGCGGGACGAGGTGCTGGAGGCCGCGACAATCGATCTGGGTCTGGACTGGTTCATATTCAACGGCGTCCTTTACGTATCAGACCGGACCGATGCGCTGACGCGGATCGTGCGGATGGGCGATCTGAAGCCTGAAAAGGTAATGACCGTGCTTACCGACAGCGGCCTTGCAATCGACGGGCTGGATGTTGAGTCGTCCGCCGGCGGTACGGCGCTGGCATTGTCGGGGCCGCCGAAGCTTTTGGCGCTTGCCGAGGCGATTATTGAAGGCATTCCGCCGGCCCCTGTTGACCGCGTGGCGGAAACGCCGGCACGGATCGTGACGGTCCGGCGCGGCAATGAAGCGGGAAGGGTTCAATTGCCGTAAACGACGGGTGGTTACGTAGTGTATTCAGTAGTCGACCTTAGCCCCTATCGATCAGCATTTCGATAAGCATTAATGATCGAAAGGATTGCAGATACAGGGTTTATTGACATCTGGCGCACGACCAATTGGTCGCAAGCGGCGGTGGCGAGGCGCTTCTGATCTTTGATCTTTTCGAAAATTCCGGAATGGCACTTGTCATTGCGACAACAATAACAGGTGTACTTCTGGTTTATTGCCTTCGGAGCCAAAGACGACCGAAGGAATCTGATCGAAACGTCCAAATAGGAGAGCCACATGGCCACCAGTACGACAGCAGCCGATGGTACTACCACCGGATCCGACGGAAACCAGAGTGCCCTCGAAACCCGCGCGATCGCGCTGTACGAGAAACTGATGGAAAAGCAGATGTCTTTCAAGGAAACTGTTGAACCCTTCAAGACCGACAACCAGAACGCCGGCAAAGTCTGATCTCAGATCGGCTTTTCTATGGGGGCGGCCCTTGTGCCGCCCCTTTTTGCTGACGGAAGTTCCATTGCGGGAGAGCCAGCCATGTTGCGCAACGACCTTGTCCTTGTCGGTCTGATTGTCTGTATCCTGGCCCTGATGATGCTGCCGTTGAATACTGGCCTTATCGACGTATTGCTGGCGGTAAATATCTCGCTTTCGATCATGCTTTTGCTGGTCGGG
>JANNBG010000182.1:0-3850 GCA_031385205.1 Rhodobacterales bacterium | reverse complement strand
GGCGTGGCCCCAGCGGGCGCGACGATTGAAACCCGCCCTTTCCAACTGGTCACCGGCCGCATCTGGAAGGGTACAGCTTTCGGCGGCGCACGGGGCCGCACGGATGTGCCCAAGATCGTGGACTGGTACATGGACGGCAAGATCGAGATCGACCCGATGATCACGCATATCCTGCCGCTGGAACGCATCAATGAAGGGTTTGATCTGATGCACCGGGGGGAGAGTATTCGGTCAGTGGTGGTGTTCTGAACGGGCCGCTCATCGTTGCCCTTCGGTCACTCTTCGCTTTTGCGTGCAGCGAAGACTGACCGAAGGGGAACGATGAGCTGATGAGTCAACCTTTCACCACCACCGGCATCCGCGTTGCAGGCGGCGTATTCCGGCTGCGGTCGCTGCGTACCACGCCGTCAATCACTGTCATCGCCACACCCGGCAGGTTGCCTTGCGCGATGGACTCCAGCACCGTCTTGCCGGGTGAGTTCTGCGCCTGATCCAGCAGCACGAAATCCGCCGCGCGACCCACTTCGATCAGTCCCGACTCCAGTTTCCGCACCCGGCTCGTGTTGCCCGTCGCAAAGCAAAACGCCACCTCTGCCGGGACGTTCCCCAGCGACGACAGCATCGCCACCATGCGCAAAATCCCCAAGGGCTGCACCCCAGACCCCGCAGGCCCGTCCGTGCCCAGCAAAATCCGGTCCAGACACCCCATTTCGCGCGCTGTGTTCAGCGTCAAAAGGGCCGCGCGTTCGTTGCCGTTGTGCACAATCTCCAACCCCGCCTTGCAGCCTTCACAGATGCAGATGATCTGGTCATCCGGCAGCGCCGTGTGCCCGCCGTTGATGTGGCCCACCACATCTGTGCCCGCCTCCAGCACCACATCCGCGCCAATCAGACCTGACCCCGGAATGGACGGCCCGCCCGTATGGATCGTGCTTTGCATGCCGTATTTGCGCGCCCAATCCACCATCTTGCGCGCGGTCGGGCCATCCTTGACCGACCCCAACCCCACCTCGCCCAGCAGCGTCACCCCCGCAGCCCCAAGTTCGGCGAAATCATGCTCCTCCATCCCATGTTCAATGATCGGCGCGCCCGCCATGACCTTGACACCCGAGGGGCGGAAATTCTCGTACCAACGCTGCGCGGCAATCGCCATCGCCTTCAACCCCACAATATCACGCGGGCGGCCCGGCATATGCACTTCGCCCGCCGAGATCAGCGTGGTCACACCGCCGTGCAGCGTAGAATCGATCCAGCCGATCTGCTGCTGGCGCGGGGTATAATCGCCGATCACCGGGTGCACATGGCTGTCGATCAGACCGGGACACAGCGTGATGCCATTGGCGTCGATGATGGTCGCATGCGCGGTATCAAGGTCTGTGACGCGGCCAATGGCGGTGATGCGGCCACCCTCAGCCACGATGCAATCGGCATCCAGAATGGGCTGTTCGATCATGCCCGACAGCATCAACCCGATGTTGCGGATGACCAGCTTTCCGGCAGTTGGCGTGGCAGCAGCGTCCATGATGCACCTTTCACATGTCATTTGCAGGCTAACAGTCGGTCGCTTCAGATCAAGCGTAAAGAAAGGATTTGACAGGTGGGCAGGCGCGAAAATATCGTATGTATGCAAATGACTTTTCGGGCGGGCAATTGGGCTATCACCAACCCCTCACACTGGCGCAGGCGCTGCACATCGCTGCCGACCCGCGCATGCGTGTGGTGGCGGGTGGGACGGATTTGTTCCCGTCGTTGGGCGATGGGCCTGCACCCTTACACCTGTTGGACCTGACGCGTGTGGCAGATCTGCGGGGCATCACATCCGGGCCAGAAGGCTGGCGTATCGGTGCCGCCACCCGCTGGGCCGATCTGGTCGCAGCAGACCTGCCGCATGCCTTCGCAGGCTTGCAGGCGGCGGCGCGAGAGGTGGGATCGGTGCAAATCCAGAATGCGGGCACCATCGGCGGCAACCTTTGTACGGCGTCACCGGCGGCAGATGGGGTGCCTGCCCTGCTGACGCTGGACGCGCAAGTGGAACTGGCATCACTGGCGGGCATCCGGCGCATGGCCTTGCAGGACTTCCTGATGGGTGCGCGCAAGACGGCGTTGCTGGCGAATGAAATACTAACAGCCATTCACATACCCCCTTTGCCCGCTGCACAGGGCGCTTTCCTGAAACTTGGCGCGCGGCGCTATCTGGTGATTTCGATTGCCATGGTCGCGGTCTTGGTTGGGGTTAACGCGCGGGGCATGGTGATAACGGCGCGCGTGGCCGTTGGGTCTTGTGCGCCCGTGGCACAGCGATTGATCGGGTTGGAACACGCGTTACAGGGCCAAATGCTGCGCGATGTGCTGGTAACACCGGATCATCTGGCTGTTCTATCCCCGATTGGCGATGTGCGTGGCTCTGCCGATTACCGCTTGGATGCGGTTGCCACCCTCGTGCAGCGCGCCTTGCAGGTGGCACATGGATAGTGTTGCGTTCAATCTGAACGGATGTTCGGTAACAGTCGCGCCCGCCGTGGGTGAACGCTTGTCACAAACCCTGCGCGAACGCCTTGGCGCAAGGGATGTGAAGATCGGTTGCAACGCAGGTGATTGCGGGGCCTGCACCGTGCTGGTGGATGGCGCGCCCTTCTGCGCCTGCCTGATGCCCGTGCAGCAGGCAACGGGGTGCAAGGTCGAAACCTTGGCGGGTCTTCGTGCCGAAACAGCCCCTTTGGCCGCTGCATTCCAGGCCCACGGTGCCGCCCAATGCGGCATCTGCACGCCCGGAATGATGGTGTCGGCAATGGTCTTGCTGCGAACCCACCCGCACCCCACGGAAACCCAGGTTCAGGATGCCTTGGGTGGCGTCCTTTGCCGCTGCACGGGATATCGCAAAATCATCGACGCTGTGATGACAGTGGGGGCCGTTATCGCATCACATGATGGCAGCATTGGCACCTCCATCGCCCGGCTGGATGGGTTGGCCAAGGTCACGGGCACGGAAGCGTTCGGAGATGACATAGCCCCGCCGCGCACGCTGGAATTACGCATCATCCGCTCTCCCCACGCCCATGCCACCTTTACCATTGGCGATACATCCAGCCTGACTGCCAAAGGCATCACCGCAATCCTGACCGCCACTGATGTACCCGGCCTGAACGCCTTTGGCGTGATCCCTGCCTTTGTCGACCAACCCGTGTTCGCCGAAACCACCGTGCGATTTCGCGGTGAAGCTGTCGCTTGCATCGCAGCCCCGCCCGAAATGATGCGCCATTGGTCCGACACCGACTTTCCCATCACATGGCATCCCCTGCCCGCAATCCAAACCATGGAACAGGCGCTTGGCGGTGACCTGTTGCACCCCACACGCCCCGAAAACATCATGTGCGCCGGCCGCGTACAATGCGGCGATGCCAATGCCGCCCTTGCGCGCGCCGATGTGACAGTCACCGGGCATTTCCAGACCGGCTTTGTCGAACACGCCACTATCGAACCCGAAGCAGGCTTTGCGCAGATTGTGAACAACCGTGTTGAAATTCACGCCTGCACCCAAGCCCCCGTGATGGACCTTGAAAGCCTCGCCCTGATTCTGAATCGCCCGAAATCCGACATCCGCATCATCCCCACAGCCGTCGGCGGCGGCTTTGGCTCCAAGCTCGACCTGTCCATCCAACCCTACCTCGCCCTCGCCGCCATCAAGACCGGTCAACCCGTGCGCCTGACCTATTCCCTATGAGAATCCTTGGCCTCCACCACCAAACGCCACCCTGCCGATATGCGAGTCACCATCGGGGCCACGAAAGACGGCCACCTATGCGTAATGACATTTCATGGTGATTTCTACACCGGGGCCTATGCCTCGTGG
>JANNBG010000102.1:0-1893 GCA_031385205.1 Rhodobacterales bacterium | reverse complement strand
CTGGATGACGCCACGATGCAAGCCTTGGCGCAGAACGGCAATGGACAGGCGGCCTATATCGACACGCTGAACGAGGCGCGTAAGGTGCTGGTGGACCAGTTGACCGGGGAATTGTTCCCCATCGCCAATGACGTGAAAATTCAGGTCGAATGGAACCCTGCCACCGTCGCCGAGTACCGCCTGATCGGCTATGAAACCCGTGCCCTGCGGCGCGAGGATTTCAACAATGACCGCGTGGATGCGGGCGAGATTGGCGCAGGCCATACGGTGACGGCGATCTACGAGGTCACTGCCCCCGGCAGCGATGCGCTGCGGAACGACCCGCTGCGCTATGGCGCGGCTGTGGCGCAACCGGGTGAGGGGGAATTGGGCTTTCTGCGCCTGCGGTACAAGGATCCGGGGTCTGCTACATCGCAACTGATCGAAACGCCAATCCTGCCGGAAACAGCCATCGCATCAGATGATGTGCGGTTTGGCGTGGCGATGACAGGCTTTGGCCAGCTACTGACCGGGGCCACCTATCTGGGCGACTGGGGCTGGGATGACGCCATCGCCATGGCAGGTGCCTCACGCGGGGATGACCCGTTTGGGTATCGGATCGAGGCGGTGAATTTGATGCGGCTGGCGCAGAGTTTGCATAGGTAAAGTATTGGGAACGCTGTGTTAACCAGCGGTTTTGGGGGTTGGCCAAAAATCTTCGAAGATTTTTACAAATTTGTTCGAACAAATTTGATTTCTCTGGTGTCTGCTGTTCCAGCCCATAAAACAAAAGGCGCGCCACACTGGGCGCGCCTTTCCGTCATCAGATCAATGTGCCGCAACTTGCTCCGTCACTGCCTCCATTTCGATATCACCCTTGCGCGCGATCTCGATTCGCCTTGGCTTCAACGCCTCGGGCATTTCGCGCACGAGGTCGATGTGCAGCATGCCCAGCTCGTGCGCAGCCCCCGTCACCCGCACATGATCGGCCAGCGCAAAGCGGCGTTCAAACGCGCGTGTCGCAATGCCACGGTGCAGGTAGGTGACGGCGGTTTCATCCGGCACCTTGCGCGCCGTTACCGTCAACGCGCCTTCCTTCACCTCTACCGCCAGTTCATCGGCGGTAAAGCCAGCGACGGCCACGGAAATGCGATACGCATTCTCATCGGTCTTTTCGATGTTGTAGGGCGGATAGGTCGGCTGGCCCACATCCGTGGCCAAAACCCTGTCCATCAGGTCGGCAATACGGTCAAAGCCGACGGTCGCGCGATACAGCGGTGCAAAATCATAGTTACGCATGGTCATCCTCGTTCAAGCGATGTGTGATGCCCTTCCATCATGGACAGGGCAGTGAAGCGTCCCCGGCCCGATTGGCACCGAGGACATCACATCAGTTGGGAAAGGAATATTCCGCTTTCAAGGGGCGGGAACCGGCGTCGCCTTGATGAACTTTGCGCCGCCCGGATTGCGCGCGCCGCCACCGCCGCTGTTCAGGGCGGACCCGCCACCTGACAGCATCCGCACGCCGCCACGCCCTTCGGGCACCGCCACGATGGCGGCCATCAACTGCGCCAGCGGTTCCTGCAAGGGCACGCCAAGTGCGACTGGATTGCCTTCCAGCTGCGCCTTGGCCGACACAACAGAGGCGATCTTGACCACACCGTCATGCACGGAAAACACAGGCGCACCGGATGACCCGAAATCCACGCTGCAGGACAGGATCAAGGCATCCGGTTCAGCCGCAATCACCGCACATGTATCCTGCAAAGACGGCACATCGGCGCGGTCTTGGGCATAAGACACCACCCCAACGGTATCGCCTGTTGCCACGGTTGAATCGACGACAAAAGGTTGCAGGTTAGGCAGGCGGATAGGCTGGTCCAGTTGGATCAGCGCCAGATCATGCGCCACGCG
>JANNBG010000098.1:0-5336 GCA_031385205.1 Rhodobacterales bacterium | reverse complement strand
TATCAGGCGCTGATATCGGAAGTGCGGATTTACAATGTGACGGCGCTGTTGAGCATGGAAGAGATCAAATCAACGACGGTGTTGCCGTTGTAGACTACGAATTTCATGCGAAATTCAGGGGGGCTGTCGGGGCCCCCCCCCCCCCGCCGAGAGTTGGGTACAGAGGAAGTCATAAGGAAAGGATCAGGCTTTCGAGGCCGTGAAAGTGGAAAACATTCGCGTAGCGCGGCGGCTTTACGATCCGTAACCCCGGAAGGCGTTCAAACAAGATCGGCAGGGCCACCTGCAGTTCCAGCCGTGCCAATGGGGCGCCCACGCAGAAGTGCAGGCCTGCGCCGAAACTGACATGCGGTTTGGGTGGGCGCTGCGGATTAAACGTAGCCGGATCATCCCACAGCGCCGGGTCACGGTTGGCCGCGGCCAGCAACAGCGCCACCTGATGGCCGCGTGCAAAGCGGTACCCGGCGATGGTGACATCCTCATAACACCAGCGCGTGAACATATGCAGCGCCGGGTCAAAGCGCAGGATTTCCTCGACCGCGGTCGCAGGATCACCCAAGGGCAGGCCGGTTTCCAGCAAAGCCTTGACCCCATTGCCAATCGTATGCACCGTCGCCTCATGCCCTGCGTTCAGCAAAAGGATGCAGGTCGAGATCAGCTCATCCGTTGTCAGCTTTGCCCCATCCTCTTCCGCCGCAATCAGATGTGTGATGAGGTCATCGCCGGGCGCGCGCCTGCGGTCTGCGATATAGGCCTGCAGGAATGTCGTGAACGCGATGGTCGCCGCAATCGCCTGATCCTCATCCCCCGGCGTGCGTTTGGCCTGATACATGCCCACCATGGCGTTCGACCAGGCCAGCAGATCGGGCGCCATGCTTTCGGGCACACCCAGCAGGCGCGCGATGATGATGACCGGCAGCTTCTGCGCGAACGTCGGCAGCAGGTCGAAGTCACCGTCGGGCAGTGCATCGATCAGATCATGCGACAATTGCGCAATCTCTGGTCCCAAGGCCGCAATGCGCCGCGAGGTGAAGGCGCGCAAGACCAACCCTCGCAGGCGGGTATGGCGGGGTGGTTCCAGTTCCAGCATGGAATGCGCCTCGACCGCGTAGAATGGGGCCAGATGTGGTGCGCGGTCCGGCACGGTCACAGGTTCGCGGCCAAAGCGCCGATCCCGGAATATGGCATTCACCGCTGCCGCATCGCCCGTGCAGACCATGCCGTAATCGGCCCAGTGAAAGAACGCACCTTGTGCCCGGGCGCGTTCATAAAACGGATAGGGGTCTTGCACGAATGTTGCATCCGTGGGGGATTGGGTCAGCGCGGCCATCGCAGCATCCCTTGCGCGATCAGCACGCCCAAGACCACCACCATCGCCCCGATCGTCTGCGGCCAGTTCCAGACCCCGCCCAGTGCAAAGGCAAAGATCATCACATAAAACGGCACCGCGTTCATGTGCAGGCTGGCCGCGCCAATGCCGATGCGCCCGACCGCCATGATCCACAGAATCTGGCTGAGGGCGAGTGAGCCGATGCCAAACAGCAGCAACGCCCCGACTTCGCGCCCGCCAATCGCCGCCCATTGCACGGGTGGGCCGCCAAGCCCTGCATAGCTCACCGAGACGACCACTGCACAGATGAATGCCCCGGCCACTGTCAATGCCGTGCGCCCCAGATCGGTCATCTCCGGAAAGGCCGTCACCGTGGCGCGTGACCCCCAGGTAAAGGCCAGCACTGACCCGAAGGTCGCCAAGGCCCCGATGCCAAGGTTCAGGCTGAATCCCCGATCAGCCAGCGCCATTGCCCCGCCCAAAAGGCTGAAGATCAGGCCCAGAATCAAGGCCCAGGTCACCTTGCGCCCGTCCAGTGCGACCTCCAGCGCGATGCCCACCAGTGGCATGCTACAGGTGATGATCGACACGGTCACCGCATCCGTTCTGGCCTGCCCGATCACCAGCAGCACCGCCCCCACGCCAATGCAAATGCCACCCACCACCATGGCGCGCAGCCAGTTGGCGTGGCGGATGGGGCCCCAGCCTTCCCATGCCAGCCAGACCAGCATCAACACCGCCGCTGCCAACCCCGTGCGCAGGGCCGTCAACGGCAAGGGCGGGATCAAGGGGATGACCAGATCAGCGGCAGGCAGGCCAGCTGCCCAGACGAGCATCGAGGCAAGGCAAATCACGTTGGCCGATAGAATCGAGCGGGTGGGGGAGAGGGCTGTTGTCATGCTATCGATCTATCCGGGGCAGCGCCGTGACGCGCGCCTGCCCCCGACATCAGCTTGCCGAAAGCGCCGCAATGATGGCCCCGAAATCCGCCGCCTTCAGGCTGGCACCCCCTACAAGTGCGCCATCCACATGTGGCACGGCAAAGATCTCGGCTGCATTCGATGGCTTGACCGACCCGCCATACAGCAACCGCACTCCGGATGCATCGCCGATGCGCGCGCCCAGCCGCGCGCGCAAAAACGCATGCACTTCGGCGATCTGCGCCAGTGTTGGCGTCAGCCCCGTGCCAATCGCCCAGACCGGTTCATAGGCCACCACCAAGCTGTCGCCTGTCATGTCCGCAGGGACTGAGGCCATCTGGGCCGCAATCACATCCAGTGTGGTGCCCGCTTCGCGCTCTGCCAGCGTCTCGCCGATGCAGATGATGGACACCAGCCCCGCCGCGCGCGCGGCCAGCGCCTTGGCATGCACATCGGCGTCCGTTTCTGCGTGGTCCGCCCGGCGTTCCGAATGACCGAGGATCACATATGACGCCCCCGCATCCGCCAGCATCGTGGCCGAGATGTCCCCGGTATGCGCGCCACTGGCAGCCGCATGGCAATCCTGCCCGCCGACCAGCATGGCAGAGCCCTTTGCCGCCAAGACCATCTGTGCCACCAGCGTCGCAGGCGGGCAGAGCAGCACCTCACAAGACGCCGCAACCGCCGACAGCGCCTTTGCCTCGGCCAGTGATGCCGCCAGCCCGTTCATTTTCCAGTTTCCCGCCGCCAGTTTGCGCATCATGCCCTCCAAAGTTGGCATAGCGTTACCCTGCGACCGCTGCCGCGAAAAGGCCTCTTACGGTTTCATCTTCCCATAAATATCCGCGCCGCAGGCACCCGCGCGGAACGCGCTTAAAAAAACAACGCGGCAAAGCCGCTCAATATGATAACCGCTTAAATCGCATCCTTGAACTTGATCGATTCGCCACAGCCGCAGGCCTCGGCCACGTTTGGGTTGCGGAACTTGAAGCCTGCGTCCAAAAGGCCCACCTCATAATCAATCTCGGTCCCGATCAGGAACAGCTGTGCCATTGGGGCGATCAGCACCCGCGCGCCCGCGTCTTCCACAATTTCATCCAGTGGGTTCACATCCGCCACATAATCCATCGTGTATTCCATGCCCGCGCAGCCGCCCTTTTTGACGCCGATCCGCAGGCCCGCAGACCCCTGTTTCGCCATCAGCCGCGCAATTTGTGCGCGTGCTGTCGGCGTCATTGTCACGGCGGCCTTGCCCGGAATGCCAAACATGATGGATCTCCTTTGCGCCTAACCTAGGGTGAAAGATCGGGGATTCCAATGGGGCTGACGGATTGCAGCACAAGGACAGTCACAAATGATGCGGTGATGGCCCATGCGAAGGATGCCAATGTGCCGATGATGACATATTCGCTGAATGCGCGGTCATCGCCGACAGCCCCTAACCGCAGCACGGATTTGGCGGCGATGAGGAACCCGATGCCTTCGGGTAGGCCCACGATGACCAAAAGGAAGATCAGCCCGCGTTCCAGTATGCCAATGGCGCGCCCGCCGTTTGGCAGGCCTTCCACGGGCAGCGCACTGGTCCATTGCGCCATGAACAACCCGATGGCAAAGCCGCCCGCACGGGTGGCGACGATCAGCCCGGTCAGGGCGACCATCACGGTGGGCAGAATTTCGGGGCCCGCAGGGCTGGCCCACAATGCGGATGTCCAGCCACCCGCGGCAGGGGTGCCCCACGACCCCATGGCCCAAAGGTCAGGCACCCAGAGGGCGACCATGACCAAAGAGGCGGCATGCAGGGTTTGATCCAGCAGAAAGGGGGCAAGACCCTTCCACGGGGCCCATGCCTTGCCCGCATCCAGCACAAGGTGGGCAGCGGCAAGCGCGAACAGGGCAGGGTGCAGCGTGCCGATGGCGGCAATGGTGGTGACCAGCACAACGGCGATATGGGCGATCAGGCGCATGGGATCACGCTTGTTGGCGGCCATCCAGTTGGTCTGGAACAGGAAATCGGCCAGCACATGGGCAAAGGACAGGGCGATGAGGGTGTTGGTCATGCGGTGTCCTTTACGGTTTCAGGATCGTTTTCAAACCTGTGCAGGGCTGCTTCTACCGCATAGTATCCGGCACTGCTTAACCGGGCCTGCAAGGCTTGCCGCGAGATGCCAAGGGCCGCGGCAATATCACGGTAGGACGGCCGGTCAGGGCCAAGCGCCAGCATGACCGCCTCGGCCTGTTCGCGCGACCACTTGCCCGATTGCCATTCCACAAGGTCGAAGATCGGGCTGTGCCATTTGGCATCGCCGCCACCGCCGGCAATGGTCAGACGTTTGGACTTTGGCATCTGGTCCAATCCATGGCCGGATATGACAAAGGCTTCGCCACTTGCATCAGACAATCCCTGCGTCCCCAGCCGCGTCACCTGCCCAATGCCAACAGAAATGCGCGTGGCAAGGCCGTTGTCTGCGGCGCGCATCGTGGCTGTCATCAGCAAAATTGCACGCAGGGCATGGCGGGGGTGGTCAAGGTAGACTTGCCAGCCATCACCACGAAACCGGGTGAACCGCGTGTCGCTTTCCGCCTCTTGGGACAGCTGTGCTGCGGTATCGGCGAGTGCGCGCATGGCGCGATCTACGGCATCAGGCCCGGCGCCCGTGGAGCCGATCAGATCACCTGTCAGGACGGCGACGATATGTTCCATATGCAAGTCATAAGGCTTGCTTCACTTAAATGCAAGCCTTGTGACTTGCTATCCGCCGATGCAGCCTTGAAGGCTTGCAATAGTCATCACAAGCCCACAGGCTTGCCCCGTCACATAAACCCCAGTTCCAGCTTGGCCTCGTCTGACATCATCTCCATCCCCCAGGGTGGGTCAAACGTCATCGCCACATTCACATGTTTCACACCCGCGAGCGGTTCCACCGCATCGGCCACCCAGCCCGGCATCTCGCCTGCCACGGGGCAGCCGGGAGCGGTCAGGGTCATCATGATTTCGACCTCATTTTCAGACGAGATATCAATGGTGTAGACCAACCCCAGATCATAAATGTTCACCGGAATTTCCGGGTCAAACACGGTGCGGCAGG
>JANNBG010000069.1:0-1893 GCA_031385205.1 Rhodobacterales bacterium | reverse complement strand
CGCGCCTGCGCCTCGCCCGCGCGCCACAGCAGGACGGGATTGGTCAGTTTGCGCAAGGCGTTGGCCACGGACTTTAGCCTTGCCAAGGGAATTCCGTGTTTGCGCAGGGTATAGACGCGTGCCTGCCCCAGATGCCGCGCCTTGAAGGCCGACACATCGGTGCCAGTGCCAGAAGACGCGCCCCGCGCGTGGCGCACAATGGCGGCAGGGATGACCATGAGGGGGCCGCAAGACTGGCTTAATCGCAGGGAAATATCGTCATCCTCGTAGTAGAGAAAGATGTTTTCATCGAACCCGCCGACCTTTTCAAATGCGGCGCGGCGCACCAGAAGGGCGGCACCAACAAGGACGGTGACTTCGGTATCAACCTTGGGCAACCCGCGCGGCATTTTCCGGCCCGGCAACAGGTCGCTATGCCGTTTGAACCTGACATGGCCATCATCGTCGATCAGCGCAGGGTTAAAGGCGCTGGCCGCCGGATACCGCCGGGCTGCGTTTATCAGCAGGGCCAGAGCGCCAGGGTCAAGCCGGGCATCGGGGTTGAGGAATAACAGGAATTCCGTTTGGGCTGAGGCTGCGCCCTGATTGCAGGCGGCACCAAAGCCCATGTTTTGCGCATTTTGGATGATGCGGGCACCAGCAGCACGGGCCAACTGGGCAAGGTTTGCGGTATCCCCTGACGCGTTATCGACCAGAACAACAGGCGTTCTGGCAGGCAAAGACGCCAGCATCGGCTGCAGCACCGCGGTGCTGTTGAACGTGACGGCCACGATGGTCACATCGGCTGCTGTCGTCATGCCACCCTGATCTTTTGCCGCAAACATGGCCGCTGTCATCGCCGTTTTGCGCCCGCCCTGCAAGCGATCCTGTTGTGCTGCGTGGTTTTCCAAAGACAACGGTGCGCATTGGGCGGCAAATACAGAACCACAGCCTGCCCTGCGAGGGTGAGGTGGGCCATCTTTCTTCTTTTGTCTTGGGTGACGTGGGGGGGTGAAGTTATCCGCAGTTTCCACTACGTCTGGGGTAACCCGAAACAAGAGGTATCCCATGTCGATCCGCATCAATGATATCGCGCCTGATTTCACCGCCGACAGCACAGCAGGCACCATCCACTTTCATGACTGGCTGGGCGACCATTACGGCATCGTGTTCAGCCACCCGCGTGATTTCACGCCCGTCTGCACCACGGAATTCGCCGCCGTGGCGCAGCTGGCCCCGGAATGGGCCAAGCGCCACACCACGGTAATCGGCGTGTCGGTGGATGGGGCGGCAGACCACGAAAAGTGGAAACGCGATATCGAGGCGTTTGCGGGCGTGCCTGCCGATTTTCCGATCATCGACGACACGTCACTAACGGTTGCCAAAGCTTATGACATGCTGCCCGCAGATTACTACCTGCCGACAGAAGGCCGCACGCCTGCCAACACGGCGACGGTGCGCACGGTGTATATTGTGGGGCCGGACAAGAAGGTGCGCCTGACGATGACCTATCCGATGTCGGTGGGGCGCAACTTTGCCGAGATTCTGCGGGCACTGGATGCGGTGCAGGCCACGGATGGCGTGCCGATTGCGACGCCCGCCAACTGGGTACCCGGGCAGGATGTGATTGTGGCGCTCGCGTTGAACAACGACCAGGCCGAGGCGCGGTTTGGGCCGCTGGACATCAAACTGCCCTATTTGCGGTTTGCCAAAGCGCCCGTGTGACCACATGACTGCCACTGGGATCGAAAAGGGGATGATGATGTTGAAATATGTAGTGCCAGCCTTGTTGATCTGCACGATGCCTGCGTTCGCGCAGACCACAGGCGGCAGTTACACAGTGGCGGGCACCAATCCGGGTGGAGCGGCCTATGCGGGCACGGCGGACATCACAATCAGCGGTGCGGATTGCAC
>JANNBG010000043.1:0-2348 GCA_031385205.1 Rhodobacterales bacterium | reverse complement strand
TTGGTGCGCCACATGCGCGCCATGGTGGCGCGGGGTGATATTGGGAAAGTGCGGTTGGTGGTGGCAGAATTCGCCCACGGCCACCATGCCAATGCCGCTGATATGGATAACCCGCGTGTGCGCTGGCGCTATGACCCCGCGCAGGCGGGTGTGTCGGCGCAGTTTGCCGATTGCGGCATTCATGCGCTGCATATGGCGAGCTATGTGACGGGGCAAGAGGTGGCGACGCTATCGGCGGACTTCGTGTCCTGTTTGGCCGGGCGGGTGCTGGAGGATGACGCGATGGTCAACTTTCGCATGGATGGCGGGACTGTGGGGCGGTTGTGGACCAGTTCCGTGGCGATTGGGCGCCAGCACGGGTTGACGATTCAGGTGTTTGGCGAAACCGGTGGCATGCGCTGGGCGCAGGAACAGCCGAACCAGTTGCACTATATGCCGCTGGGTCAACGCCTGCAGATCATCGAGCGGGGGGAGGGCAACCTGTCACCCGAAGCGGACCGGGCATCCCGCGTGACGGTGGGCCATGCGGAAGGCATGCCGCTGGCGTTTGGCAACATCTACCGCGATCTGGGTGAGACGATTGCGGCGGTGAAGGCGGGCAAGACGCCGGACAAGGCGGCCAGCCAGTATCCGCGTGCGACGGATGGCCTGCGGTCCATTGCGGCGATTCATGCGGCGGTGGCATCAGCCAAAGGGCAAGGTGTGTGGGTGGATGCACGGCCACCAATGTATCGCTAGGGCCTATGTGCCACGCGTCACAAGGTGGCAGTCAAAGATTTGCGCTGTTGGTACCGCGTCAGGCGTGGCCAGCAGTGCCACGATCTGCGCCACGCTTGCTGCAACAATCGCCTCGAACGGTTGATGCACGGTTGTCAGGTTGATGTTGGCCCAACCTGCCATTTCCATGTCGTTCATCCCCACGATGCCCACATCACGCACCCCTGCACCCGCCAGTGCCGACAGCGCGCCGATGGCCAGCACATCATCGCCGCAGACATAGCCCTGCATCCGCCCCGATTGCAGCAGACGCGTCATCTCGACCCGGCCTGCATCGAAGGAATAGGCGTAGGCAAAACTGCACGTCCCGCCCGGCACCACCTGCAAGAAGCCTTCCATCCGGTCTTGCGTCGAGGTGGCACTTTGCGGCCCGCCCATGAACCCGATCTGCGCGTGTCCCCGCGCCATCATCGCCATGGCTGCCATGCGCCCGGCAGCGACGTTATCAATGCCCACCACATGCACTTGCGGCACAGGCGATGCCCGCCCAAAGGCATGCACGACCGGCACCCCCGCCTCGCGGAATGCCAGCGCAAAGGCGGGTGGCAGGGTCGATGATGCCACGATCACCCCATCCACCGCATATTGCCGCAGCAGTTGCACGGAACGTGCGGGGTCCACCTCATCCGACAGGTTGACCAGCAGGGGGCGCAATCCGCGTTCCTGCAAGCCACGCGTGAACAGATCGAAGATGTGCAGAAAGGCCGGGTTGCGAAAGTTGTTGGACACCAGCCCAATCAGGCCCGTGCTTTTCGTCATCAACCCGCGGGCCAGCAAGTTTGGGCTATAGCCCAGCGTCTGTGCGGCGGCATCAACCTTTGCGCGCGTCTTGGCAGACACTGACGCACCTGCCGTGAATGCGCGCGATACGGCTGATCGTGACACGCCGGCAAGGGCGGCAACTTGGGTCAGGGTCACGGGCATGAGGCACTCCTGCAAGAAGACTACACTATTGGCCACCTGCTTGGCAGGGCAATGTCGCATCCGGGATGGTCAGCGCGCGGCAGCGCGGTAAACTGGGCAAAACGCGCAGGAGCATGCCATGACCTTTCCCGGAATCAGCTGGATCAAAACGCCAAAGACCGACACGGCAGGGGATACGGCGGTGGCCACAACGGTGGCGCAGGTTTTGGCAGACGTGCGGATGCGCGGCGATGCTGCGGTGCGCGACTATGGCCTGCGGTTTGACGGGGTCGATCTGGCAGCGTTCGAGGTGACAGCCGCAGACCGTGCAGCAGCGGTGGCGGAACTGGACCCACAGACGCGCAGTGATACGGAATTCGCCATCGCCAATGTGCGGCGGTTTGCTGAGGCGCAATTGGCGACGATTCTGCCGTTGGAGATGGAGGCCCTGCCGGGCGTGCATATGGGCCACCGGGTGATCCCGATCAAACGCGTGGGCTGCTATGTACCGGGGGGGCGGTTTCCACTGCTGTCGGCACCGATCATGACGATCGTTCCGGCAAAGGTGGCGGGTGTGACGGAGGTGATTGCTTGCCTGCCGCCCAACGCGCACCGGGCGATGATCGCGGGGTGCCATCTTTCGGGCGCTGACCGCATTTTCAGGATCG
>JANNBG010000016.1:0-1596 GCA_031385205.1 Rhodobacterales bacterium | reverse complement strand
GACGGATCAGGTGCCTTGAAACCGGTAAGGTTCAAAATGCCCAGATCCACGGCAGCGACGGTGACAAAAGCGGTATCACCCGCCTCAACCCCTGCCACCCGCACGGCAACGTCCAGCGGCCCGCGCGGCGCGGCTTCAGGTGCGGTTTCTATCGTTGCGGTCAACTGGCGCGCACCGGGATCAACCCCCGCATGGGTCAGCCCCAGCGCCCTCGCCGGGTTTCGGCCAGCGGCCACATCCATCGGGCGCAGAACCGATGCGGTGACGTAAACCCCCGCACCCCATTCATCCGTGACAGGCAGGGTGATGGTATTCTCCCCCTCCTTCACCTCAACCGCTTGCATGGCGACCAGTCGGTTTGACAGCACGGTAATCAATGCCGTCCCCGCCGCCCTTGGTACGATGCGCAATGTCGCCACGTCACCCGGTTTGTAGGCGGGCTTGTCTAGCGAAAGCTCTAACGTATCTGGCGTGGCCGATACATCTGCAGGCGCATACCACCCGGCATAGAAGGTGGTCGATGTGGCCGCAGGCACGCCATCGGTGCGCTCCACCACCAGTTCATATTCGCCCCATGTCACAGCACCCGAAATTTCGGTTGGTGCAGCTCCCAGATCAGCCGTGCCCTCGGCGGCAACGGACCGACTAACCACTGGTTCCCAGTTCCAGTTGCCGTAGTTCTGATACCATTGGTAATTCGTCTCAATCCGGGTCAGCACCCATTTCACCTTCATCGGTGCCAGTGCCTCATCCGGGCCGACACCGATCAGGTTAAAGCGGGCCTCATCGCCTTCGCCGACTACTCCGTCAAACTGCGGCTTGACGCCGATCATTGCCATCGACGGCGTCAGCAGTTTGGTGATTTGACGTTCCACCGGACGACCAGACCCTTCGGCCACACGCACAGTCACGCGCGCCTCGAGCGGGCGGCTGGGGTCTGTGACATCAGGCAGGGTTACAGGTACCAATGCCTTGCCATCAGCCCCGGTCCGTTGGCCGCTATCAAATACAGCAAGCTGCGCATCAAACGGCGTGTCATAGCGGCCAAACACATAGCCGGGATAGGCGGCAAAACCGTCTGCGGCGCGGAGCAACGTCTCGCCTTCTATCGCCAGATCAGCCCCCGGCGCGCCAAACAGATAGCGGGCGTTCACCGTCAGATCAGGCACATCGCCCAACCGCAGCGGGCCTTCTGACAGAACCAGATCGAAATCAATCCGTTCGGGCAGGAAATCCTCGACCAAGAACGTGCCAGAGGTAAGTGCCGCTGCTTCAAGATCAGCGAACAGATCAAGCCGCCAAACACCGCGTGGGGCCGATCCGGCAATCGGCAGGCTGAATACATGCCCGCCAGCGCCACCATCTGCCGCCAGTTGGCGCGAATATTCCACACCATCGGGGCGCATGAGAACCGCCGTTAACGGCAGGCCCGGCACGGCAAACGCTTGTGCATCACGCGCCAAGGCAGTGGCATAGACGATTTCCCCCGCGCGGTAGGCCCCGCGATCTGTGGTCAGGAACACATCCACTGGCGGTGCGGCTTCGCGCCCTTCAACGCCGCGATCAGACAGATCAAATTCCGGATCGGTCAGTGAC
>JANNBG010000012.1:0-2275 GCA_031385205.1 Rhodobacterales bacterium | reverse complement strand
CATCGCAGCGCAGATCGTCACCCCCGCCATCCGCCTGAAAAACGGCCGCCCCCCGCACCCGAACGTCTCCCCAAACGGACGTACGTAAAGAAGACGTTGGGAAGACGCTGGGAAGACGTCGTTTTTCCCACAACATCAGCGCCTTACGTCGCAAAATCGCGACGTTGCCCGCAAGAGCGGAGAAGCAGTCCCCTATAATGTATCCGTATCCAGCCAGATCGTCACCGGCCCATCATTCACCAGTGCCACCGCCATATCCGCGCCAAAAATGCCGTTCGCCACGGGAATGCCATCGGCCGCGATGCGGGATGTGAAATGGTCATACAGGCATTTGCCATCTGCTGGGCTGGCAGCGGTGGAAAAGCCGGGCCGATTGCCACGCAAATCGGCGGCGAGGGTGAACTGGCTGACAATCAGGGCCGATCCTGCGATGTCTTTGACGGACAGGTTCATCTTGTCCGCATCATCCCGAAACATCCGTAACTTGCAGATTTTACGGGCAAGTTTTTCGGCCTGCACCTCGGTATCGCCCTGCATGGCGCAGATCAGGATCAGCAAACCCGCTGCGATTTGCCCAGTGATCGCACCATCAACCGTGACGGACGCGGATGAAACCCGCTGAACAACCGCCCTCACAACTCATGCGACCATGGCGGGTTTGCGCCTGCGCGGCTGACCGTGACTGCCGCCGCGCGCGTGCCCAAAGATAATGCCGCATCCAGCACCGCATCCGAAACCCCGGCAATCCCGGCCTTCGTCAACGCCTCTGCACCATGTAGCGCCGCCAAAGCACCCGCATTGAACGTATCCCCCGCACCCACGGTATCGGCCACCACCACCTTGACCGCCGCGACAAACCGGTCCTGCGCAGCCGTCACGGCACGGGCACCAGCAGCACCGATCGTCAGGAATACCAGCTTTGGCCCCGTCGCAATCAAGGCGCGTGCCAGTGCCACCAGATCACCCGGCCCCATCAGCCAGTGCAAATCCTCGTCCGACAGCTTTACGATATCCGCCCGCGCCACCATGCGTGCGATGCGTGCACGGTAAGCGCTCTGCGTGCCGGGTGTCAGACTTTCCATCAATTCCAGATACTTGACCCGGATATTTGGGTCGATCATCGTGACGCGCGCCGCACATTCGCGCGCCTGCAGCGCCTCATACGTGCTGGCCGCCGGGTCATTCACCAACGAAATCCCGCCAAAGAACAAGGCCTGCACATCTGCCGGAATCACCGGCAAATCGGCCACCGCCAACATCCGCCCTGCCGTGTTTTCGTCATAGAACGCATAGGTCGCTTGCCCCGCCACCAGCTTTACAAACGCCAATGTCGTGGGTCGGCCCGACCTTGCCGCAAGGCTGGTATCCACCTTGGATGCCGCCAAAGTATCGACCAGAATCTCGCCCATCAGATCATCCGACAGCCCCGAAAAGAACCCCGACGCCACACCCAGCCGCCCCAAGGCAATCGCCGTGTTCATCACCGCACCCCCGGCATAGGGCGCGAAGGCCACCTCACCCGCAGATGTCGTACGCGGCAACATGTCGATCAACGCTTCACCACAAGACAGAATCATCACAGCACCCCCGTTTGGCATTGCCTAACCCGAATGCGTCAGGCGGTGAAGTAGGGGCTAAGGTTTGCCCGCACGCGGTCCAATACTGTGGCACCCGTCATATCAGGCACAAAGGCCTGCCCCGTGATCGCCTCATACGCCGCGATGTAAACGCGCGAGGTTTCATCTATCATCGCCTGTGGAATTTCAGGTATCGCATCGACATAAGGATCACAGCGCGCAGCAACCCATGCGCGGATCACATCCTTATCGAAACTGGGTGGCCGCGTGCCCGCCGCAAAGGCCGCGTCATAGCCACTGGCCAGCCAGTAGCGGCTGCTGTCAGGCGTGTGAATCTCATCCGCCAGCAGGATGGTGCCATCGGCATCCAGCCCGAATTCATATTTCGTATCGACCAAAATCAAGCCCCGTTCCGCCGCCATCTTTTGCCCAAAGGCGAACAACGCCAAGGCCTTGGCCGATACCTCATCCCATTGCGCCGCTGTCAGCAGTCCGGTATCCACAATCTGCACGGGCGTCAAAGGCGCATCATGCCCGCCGTCAAATTCCTTGGATGTGGGCGTCAGAATAGGCGTGGGCAGCACCTGATTATCGCGCAAGCCATCGGGCAGCACATGGCCATACATGGTGCGGCTTCCCTGTTTGTACATGGTCAGGATCGACGTACCCGTGGTGCCCGCCAGATAGCCGCGCACCAC
>JANNBG010000777.1:0-6692 GCA_031385205.1 Rhodobacterales bacterium | reverse complement strand
GTGGTGCGGGGTGGGGTTTATGCTGAATCGTTAGGGGCTGGCGGGCTGCCGATCGGGCTGATCCCGGGGGCGACATATGAGCGGATCGAAACGCGGCTTGCGCCGGGGGACCGGCTGTTTCTGGCGTCGGATGGCATTACGGAATGCCCGGATGCACAAGAGACGGAGTTTGGCGGGGAAGGGTTGCAGCGGTTTCTGGTGGAAAACGCGGGGCTGACCTTGCCGGATGTGCTGGAGGCGTTGATCTGGCGGTTGGCGGACTTTCACGGGACGGCAGATTTCCCGGATGATGTGTCGGGCGTGGTGTTTGATTATTCAGGCTGATGCGGCCTGCCGCAGCATGGCGCGGTCACCGGGATTGCCGAGCATATCCACCGCCTCCCATACGGGCAGCCAGATGGCGGTGTGGCCGGGTTCTGACGGGGGACCAAGACGTAAGGTAGGTTGGGCGAGGTAGACGGTGCAGACCTTTTCGGCCCAGAGGTCGTATTCGGGCATGAAGGTGAAACGGCGGAAGGCACCCAATCGGCGGGTGATACGGATGCGCCAACCGGTTTCCTCCAGCACTTCGCGGTGCAGGGCGGCGATGGGCTGTTCGCCACGGTCGATACCACCACCGGGCAGTTGAAATTCAGGCTCTGGCCCGGCCTGAATGGTGGCGAGGATGGATGAGCCGCGCAACAAGACGGCATAGACGCCGGGCCTGCGGGTATAGCGCTGACCTGCTTTGACAGGTTCGCCGTAACGTCTGATCATCGTGTTCCCCCGGTTGCCCTGCCAGTATAGGCGCGGTATGCCAAAGGTAACACGGCAGGAAAACCCCCATGACCATTGGCACGCAACTCGCTTGGGACGATACGGTCCTGCCCTTTCAACTGGATTTGTCCGATATTCGCGGGCGCGTCGCGCGGCTGGATGGGACATTGGACCGGGTGTTGAAGCAGCACAACTATCCGGTGCCGATCGAGGCGCTGGTGGCGGAGGCGTGTTTGATAACAGCGCTGATCGGGCAGGCGATGAAGCTGCGCTGGCGGCTGAGTTTGCAGATCCGGGGGGCGGGGGCGGTAAGGCTGATTGCGACGGATTATTACGGGCCAACGGATGACGGGCAAGCGGCGCGGATGCGAGCTTATGCAAGTTATGATGAGGGGTCAACCTTGGAGGGAAGGCCATTTGATCTGATCGGTGAGGGGTATTTCACCATTCTGATCGACCAGGGCGAAGGCATGACGCCGTATCAGGGGATTACGCCGTTGTCGGGCGGGTCTTTGAGCGCCTGTGCGGAAAGTTATTTTGCGCAGTCGGAGCAGTTGCCGACGCGATTCGCGCTGGCCTTTGGGCAAAGCCAGATGCCGGGGGCAGCGGCGCATTGGCGGGCGGGTGGCGTGATGTTGCAGCATATGCCGGCCAGCGACGGCGTGGCGCGGGATGCGGGGTCGGGTGAGGACGGTTTGCTGACGCATGCAGATATTCTGGATGGCGTCGAAGGGGAAAACTGGACGCGGGCCAATGCGCTGCTGGATACGGTGGAGGAGTTGGAGCTGATCGGGCCGACGGTGGCACCGACGGATTTGCTGATCCGATTGTTCCACGAGGAAGGGCCACGGGTGTTTGATGCGCAGCCGATCCGGTTTGGCTGTTCGTGTTCGGCAGAAAAGGTGCGCAAATCGCTGTCGATTTATACGGCGCGGGAAATCAAGCATATGTTGACACCGGAAGGGGTTTTGACAGCGGATTGCCAGTTCTGCGGGGCGCATTATGCGTTTGACCCGAAAACCTTGGGGTCTGATGCACAGGGATGAGGCCCTGCTGCGGGCGGCGCTTTTGCGGGATGCGCGGGCGTCTTCTGATTTCGATCTGAATCCGGGTGTGACTGCGGTTGAGGGCCGCGTTCTGCGGTCTGCTGCGGTTTTGGTGGCGGTGGGGCTATGGGATGCACAGGCCTGCGTGATTTTGACGAAACGGTCATCGCGACTACAGCACCATCCGGGGCAGATTGCCTTTGCGGGGGGGAAGGTAGAGGCGGGGGAGAGCGTGGAGGATGCGGCGCTGCGCGAGGCGCGCGAGGAAATCGGGCTGATGTCGGCAGAGGTTCTGGGGCGGTTACCGGTGCATGAAACGGTGACGGGGTTTGTGGTGACGCCGGTGTTGGCGCTGGTACGGGAAGCGTTTGAGGCGAGCCCTGAACGCGGTGAGGTTGATGAGGTGTTCACGGTGCCATTGCGCCATGTGATGGACCCGGCGCGGTATGCGATCGAACAACGCCGGTGGCAAGGCATGCCGCGAAAGTATTATGCGGTCCCGTACGGCCCCTATTACATCTGGGGGGCGACGGCGCGGATATTGCGGGGGCTGGCGACACGATGAAGATTGCGGCGGCGTGGCTGGACCATGTTGAAACGCAGGCGCTGTGCAAGGCGCTGATGGATGCGGGGTTTCAGGCGCTGTTCGTGGGGGGATGCGTGCGGAATGCGATTCTGGATGCGCCTGTGGCGGATATTGATCTGGCGACGGATGCGCGACCTGATGTTGTGATGGGGATTGCGCGGGGGTTGGGGTTTGGCGTGGTGCCGACGGGCATAGACCATGGCACGGTGACGGTGCTGGCGGGGGACCGATCCATTGAGGTGACGACGTTCCGGCGGGATGTATCCACCGATGGGCGGCGGGCGACGGTGGCGTTTGCGGATGACGTGGTGGAAGACGCGCGGCGGCGGGATCTGACGATGAACGCGCTGTATGCGACGGCGGATGGCAGGATCGTGGACCCATTGGGGGGGCTGCCGGACATCATTGCGCGCCGGGTGCGGTTTGTGGGGGATGCGGGGGCGCGGATTGCGGAGGATTATCTGCGTATCTTAAGGTTTTTCCGGTTTCACGCGTGGTATGCGGATGCCGCGCTGGGCATGGACGCCGAGGGGTTGGCGGCCTGTGCGGCGGGGGTTGATGGGCTGGATCAGCTGTCGCGTGAGCGGGTGACGGATGAAATGCGCAAGCTTTTGTCGGCGCGTGACCCGGCCCCGGCTTTGGCGGCGATGCAGGTGTCTGGTGTGCTGGCGCGGGTGTTGCCGGGGGCGGATGCACGGTGCGTGCCGGTGCTGGTGCATGTGGAGGGGGATGTGACCGCGCGCTGGCAGCGGCGGTTGGCGGTGTTGGGGGGGGACCGCGCAGGCTTGCGTTTGTCACGCGACGAGGTGCGGGATGTGCAGGCGGCGGTCGATGGCATTGGGTCTGCGCAAACCATCGCGGCGATTGCGTGGCTGCATGGGGCGGATGTGGCGGGGGATGTGGCGCTGGCACGGGCGGCGGTGTTTGAAACTGCAGTTGCCGATTGGCAGGCTGACGTGGCGCGCGGCGTTTCTGCGAAATTCCCGGTGTCGTCCGTTGATCTGGCCCCGCTGGCTGGGCCAGCCTTGGGCAAACGATTGCGCGCGTTGCAGGCCAAATGGCTGCAATCGGACCTGACGATGGGTAAGGATGATCTGACCCGCTGACGGTTTCCCTTGGCTGTGATCTGCGCTATATTTGAGGTCTCATCATAAGGTGCGATCCCGTGCTTCGTTTTTTCGAACAGCTCGTGAACCCCTATGGGTCTTACGAACAGACCGATACGCCACCCCAGCGGCTGTGGCCGTTTCTGCGTGACTATATCCGCCCGTTCCGGGGGGTATTCGTGGTCACGGCGATTTCGGCGGTGCTGGTCGCGAGTTTCGATGTGGTGCTGATCTGGTATGTGGGGCGGATGGTGGATCTGCTGTCGCAGGGCACGCCGGCGGATGTGCTGGCATCGCATGGCTGGGAAATTGGGTTTGTGGCGTTTGTTATTCTGATCGTACGGCCTGTGGTGGGCGGGGCGCATGTGGCGTTGTTGCACAATACGATTCTGCCGAATTTTGGCACGATGATCCGGTACCGGGCGCATCGGCATGTGCTGCGCCAGCCGGTGGGGTGGTTTGAGAGCGATTTCGCGGGGCGGCTGGCGAACCGGATCATGCAGACGCCACCGGCGGCGGGTGAGGCGGTGTTTCAGACGTTTGACGCGGTGGCGTTTGCGTTTGTGACGATCCTTGGGGCAGGGGCGATACTGGCGGATGCGGATATCAGGCTGCTGGCCCCGTTGGTGGTGTGGTTCGGGTTGTATGCACTGCTGGTGCGGTGGACGTTGCGGCGGGCGGGCCCCGCAGCAACGGCGAGTTCGGATGCGCGGTCTGCGGTGACGGGGCGGGTGGTGGATGCGTATACCAACATCCATTCGGTCAAGCTGTTCGCGCATCATGATGCGGAAATGGACTATGCGACGGAGTCAATTGAGGCGGCGCGGCAGACGTTTTTCACGGAAATGCGGATCATCACGAAGATGGATGTGATGTTGACGTGTCTAAACGGGTTTCTGATCGTGTCAGTTACGGGCTGGGCGCTGTACCTTTGGTATGTGGGGCAAACGTCTGTGGGGATGGTTGCGGCGGCGGCGGCTTTGGTTTTGCGGCTGAACAACATGACCTATTGGATCATGTGGGCGACGACGTCTTTGGTGCAGAACCTGGGGGTGGTGACGGAAGGCATGCAGACGATTGCGCAGCCGGTAACGCTGGTGGATGCGCCGGGGGCGCCTGTGCTGCGGTTGACGGATGGGCAGATCGAATTGCAGGGGTTGTCACACCATTATGGGCGGGGATCGGGGGGATTGGACCGGATCAGCCTGACGATTGCGCCGGGGGAACGCGTGGGGGTTGTTGGGCGGTCGGGCGCGGGCAAATCGACCCTCGTGAAGCTGATGCTGCGGTTTTACGACGCGGAGGGCGGGCGCATTCTGCTGGATGGGCAGGATATTGCGGGGGTGACTCAGGATTCGCTTCGCGGGCAGATCGGGATGGTGCAGCAGGAGTCTGCACTGATGCACCGGTCGGTGCGGGACAACATTCTGTATGGGGCACCGGATGCGACCGAGGCGGCGATGGTGGAGGCGGCAAAGCGAGCGGAGGCGCATGCATTTATCCTGACGCTGGAAGATCCTGCGGGGCGGCGTGGATACGATGCGCATGTGGGTGAACGTGGGGTGAAACTGTCCGGCGGGCAGCGGCAACGGATTGCGCTGGCGCGCGTCATCCTGAAGGATGCGCCGATCTTGATACTGGACGAGGCGACGAGTGCCTTGGACAGTGAGGTCGAGGCGGCGATTCAGGAAACGCTGTACGGCGTGATGCAGGGCAAGACGGTGATTGCGATTGCGCATCGCCTGTCAACGATTGCGGCGATGGACCGGATTGTGGTGCTGGAGGATGGCCGGGTGGCGGAAGATGGCACACATACGGAACTTTTGGCGCGGGGCGGGCTTTATGCGCGGTTCTGGGCGCGCCAGTCGGGCGGGTTCATCGGGTTGGAGGAAGCTGCCGAATGAGCATTTTGACCCGCATGGGCGGCTGGATCGACGCCTTTCGCCCGGCGGATGGCCCACCCCCACAGGAATTGAATGCGTTCTTTCGCTGGAGCCTGTCGGGGTCTTGGCCGATGTTGTGGGTGGCGACGGTGCTGTCGGCGATTGCGGGGGTGACGGAGGTTATCTCGGCGCTTATCATCGGCTGGGTAATTGATGCGGCGATTGCGTCGGGGCCTGCGGCGTTTTTCGCAGACAATGCGGGGCTGCTGATCGGATTTCTGCTGTTCTATCTGGTGCTGCGGCCCTTTGCCTTTGCCATATCATCGGCATCTAACAGCATTGTCATCGGGCCAAACGTCTTGCCTCTGGTGCTGTCGCGCCTGCACCGTTGGACGCTGGGGCAGGCGGTGACGTTCTTTGACAATGATTTCGCGGGGCGCATTGCGCAGAAACAAATGCAGGCGGCGCGGGCGGTGACGGATGTGGCGACGGAAACGATCAATACGGTGGCCTTTGCGCTGGCATCGGTAATCGGGTCGGTGGTGGTGATGCTGGCGGTGGATTGGCGGATGGCAGCGGCGCTGGCCGTTTGGCTGGCGGCGTATCTGTACATGATCCGGTATTTTCTGCCCAAGGTGAAGGTGAACTCTGCCGCGCGGGCGTCGGCGCGGGCGATGGTGTCGGGGCAGGTGGTGGACACGATCACCAACATCAAAACGGTCAAACTGTTCGCGCATGCGGCGTTTGAGGACCGGGTGGCGTTGGAGGCGATGGATGTGTTCCGCGACCGGTCTTTGGAGTTTGGGGTGATTTCGACCTGGTTCCGTGCGGCGTTGATGACCTTGGCGGGGGTTTTGCCGGTGGCGTTGATCGGGGGCACGCTGGTTTTGTGGCAGCAGGGCCATGCAACGGCGGGGGCGATTGCGGCGGCGGGGGCGATTTCGATGCGGATCGCGCAGATGTCGGGGTGGGTGAGTTTTACCTTGATGGGCATCTATACGTCGATTGGCGAGGTTGAGGATGGCATGCAAACGCTGTCAGTGCCGCATACTTTGGCGGATGATCCGGGGGCGGTGGATTTGCCACGGGTGGCGGGTGAGGTGCGGTTTGACGGGGTGACCTTTGGTTATGGGCATGGGCGGGCGGGGGTAAGGGATATTAACCTGACCATCCGGGCGGGCGAAAAGCTGGGCATTGTGGGTGCGTCGGGGGCGGGGAAATCCACGCTCGTGGCGCTGCTGTTGCGGCTGTATGACCCGGAAAAGGGGGCGGTTCTGGTGGATGGCCACGATGTGCGCGGCGTGACGCAGGAAAG
>JANNBG010000768.1:0-7272 GCA_031385205.1 Rhodobacterales bacterium | reverse complement strand
TATAGTACCAGTATGACACAGCCTCGCCTTCCGGTCCGCGGGTGATGATGTTGTCATAGCCGGTGTTCAGCCCGGCAATCTGCAGTTTGCAGTCGAATTGATCGGACCAGAACCATGGCATGGGCACATAATGCGCCTCAGCACCGAGGATATTTTCGGCGACCAGTTCGGCCTGATCTATCGCGTTCTGCACGGATTCCAGCCGGATGCGGCCATTGACATGCGGAAAGCTGGCGCAATCGCCTGCGGCCCAGATATGTGGGTCGGACGTGCGGCCATGGGCATCGGTTTTGATGCCGTTTTCCAGTGCCACGCCTGCCAGTTCGGCCAGTGCTGTGGCAGGCAGGATGCCGACGCCGGCGATGACGAAATCACAGGGCAGTTCGCGGCCATCGGTCAGGCGGGCTGCCGTCACGCGCCCTTCGCCCAGCAGGCGGTCCAGCCCCGTGCCTTCGATGATGGTGACGCCGTGCAAATGGTGCAGGGCGCGCATGTAATCTGACGTTTCCGGTGCGGCCACGCGCTGCAGGATGCGCGGGGCCATTTCCACAACCGTGACGGAAAGCCCCAGCTTGGCCGCCACAGCAGCAGCCTCCAGCCCGATATAGCCGCCCCCGATGACGACGACGCGGCGGCCTGCGGTAAACTCACCGCGCATGGCATCGACATCGGCGAGGGTGCGGACGGTGTAGATGCCGGTCAGATCACCGCCGATGGCGGCGGGCAGGCGGCGGGGAATGGAGCCGGTGGTCAGGGCGAGGTGGTCGTAGTGCAGGGTATCGCCGCCCACGCTGATCGTGCGGGTGATGGGGTCAATCGCCGTGACAGGGGCCCCGAGGCGCAGGGTGATGTTCTGGTCAGCATAGAAGTCATTCGAGCGGAGCCAAAGGCGTTCCTCGGCCATGTCGCCCATCAGGTAACCCTTTGACAGCGGCGGGCGCTGGTAAGGCGGGCTGGGTTCCTCACCAATCAGGGTGATCTGGCCTGTGTGCCCCGCCGTCCGCAGCTTTGCCACCAATGCGGCCCCGGCTTGCCCGGCCCCTACCACCACCACATGCATCATTGTCATCCCTCTGGCCCCTTGCCCGTGCGCACCCTATATCGCAGGGTCAGCGAAAGACAAATCACATGAGGGAACAAACATGGCACTTTCCGTAGGCGATGCATTGCCCGACGCAACCCTTTTGATGATGGGCGCAAACGGGCCAGAGGGCACATCGCTGCATGCGCGGCTGAAAGGCCGCAAGGTCGTGCTGTTTGGTCTGCCGGGGGCCTATACCGGCACTTGCACGACGTCGCATGTGCCGAGTTTCATCCGTACTGCGGGGCAGTTTGCGGCCAAGGGTGTGGAGGAAATCATCTGTGTGTCGGTCAATGATCCGTTCGTGATGGGGGAATGGGGGGCATCGACGGGCGCGTCAGGTGCGGGCATTGCGATGCTGGGTGATGCGGATGGGGCCTGGACGAAGGCGATCGGGATGGATTTTACGGTAGCGTCGATCGGGCTGATCGGGCGGTCACAGCGCTATGCGTTGCTGGCGGAGGATGGGGTGGTCAAGGTGCTGCATGTGGAGGTTGAAGACGTGTGCGATCTGTCAACGGGCGAGGCGATGTTGGCGGAAATCTGACGCGGCGCTGCCCCGGGCGTTTGACCCGGGGCCTCAGGTCATCTGCACGACGACAGTTGTGCGGCATACAACTCTGCGCGCGCCTCAACCTTGGCAGCCACGTCTACCAGCCACGGTTTGCCCAGATAGCTTTGATTGGCATAGCCCGTGCGGCCTTCGTGATAAGCCAGATATTGCGCGTTGGCGTCAGTCTTGCTGATCCCCAGGCGGGCTGAGGATTCGTTCATGTACCAGCCCATGAAATCAGCGGCGTCTTCGATGCGGTCACGTTTTGCGCGCCTGCCGCCTTCGGTTTTCTGGTATTCCTCCCATGTGGAATCCAGCGCCTGACTATAACCATAGGCCGTGCTTTGCCGCCCCATCGGGATGATGCCCAGCACAAAGCGGTGCGGCGTGCGGGCGTTGCCGATGAATTTGGATTCCTGATGGATGGTGGCCATCTGCACGGAAACGGGCACGCCCCATTTGCGTTCGGCATCCTGCATGGCGCGGAAATACTTGGGACGTTCCTGCACAATGGCGCAGGCGTCCTCCAGATTGCGCGGCGCCGAAAAGTTGCCCCCACCGCAGGAGGCAAGAAAGACCAACAGGATCGACGCACGGAGAAGTCTGCTCATTTGCCCCTCGTGTTTTCTTATTTTGGGGCAAGATAGGCGAAAAAGGATGATTGGGGAATGCCTTATGGCGCGATCTTAGATCAGAAAAGCGAGAGTGAGCGGTAAAGTGATGATGGACAGCACGGTTGATGCGATGACCAGCGAGGCCACGGCATCGGCATCAGCCCCGTATTTTTCGGCGAGCATATAGGATGTGACGGCGACGGGGGTTGAGACTTGCAGGACCAGAACGGCCAATGCGGTGGGGGTCAGGCCAAGCCAATATCCCGCCACCCAAGCGACGCCGACGCAGATCACAGCGCGCAACAGGGATAGCCAGACGGCGCGGGTCAGCCTGCCGGGGGTCAGGCGGGCGACGGCGACGCCAAGGGTGATGAGCATCAGGGGAATGGCCATTTGCCCAACGAGGTCGAGCGACCGGGTCAGCCACAGGGGCGTGTGCCAGCCTTGTGACAGGAACAGGGCACCCAGCATGGTGGCGGCCACAGCAGGTTCACGCAGTACGCGGGTGGGGGGGCCACCCCCGGCCACAACCCAGACGCCGAAGGTAAAGCTCCAGATGATCATCACGGCAAAGACGACGACGGCGTATTCCAGCCCGGCCTGACCAAAGGCAAACAGGGCCAAAGGCAGGCCAAGGTTGCCGGTATTGCCAAAGATAAGGGGTGCGAGGTAAGTGCGGCGATCCAAGCCCAGAACGCGGGTGAGGGCGAAAAACAGCAGGGTCAGCGCGCCATAGGCGATGGCAGATGCGAGTGACAGGGTGGTCAGGGCGCGGGCGTCCAGTGCGGTTTTCATCAGGGCGGTAAAGATCAAGCAGGGCACGGCGAGTGTCATCGACAGGCGGGTCACAAACTCCAGCCGATAGTCGAAACCCATCTTGACCCAGACAAACCCCACGATCCCCAGCAGAGCGACCGGGGCTGTGATTTCCATGACTGTCAGAACCAGGTCCACAGACTGTTTCCTTTGCAGGCCAACCAGCCCAGTAGACTCCATTGCAAGCTGGGATTACTAACGATTGTTGGGGGAAGCAACGTGATGCAGACGGCTTGCGCGAAATATCACATCGGCCAAGTGGTCCGGCACCGGAAGCATCCCTTCCGTGGCGTGGTGTTTGACGTGGATGCCAAGTTCAACAATACCGACGAATGGTACGCGAACATCCCCGAAGACAGCCGCCCAAAAAAGGACCAGCCATTCTATCATTTGCTGGCCGAGAATGATCAGTCCTACTATGTGGCCTATGTGTCGGAGCAGAACCTTGTGCCCGATGGGTCTGCGGGGCCGGTCGACCATCCGGATCTGCCGGATTTGTTCGGCGATTTTGAGGATGGCATCTATCCTTTGCAGTTCCAGATGAATTGAGGCGCACTTACGAAGTGTTCACGCTTCGCGCCTAATCTGCCCGAGCGTTGGCATGCGGAGGGTATGATGCAGCTTTTGGCGGTGCGGCAGGATGATATGCTGGTGGTGGAAGTGCAGGAAAGCCGCATTGATGCGGCGTCGGCCATCCAGTTCAAGGAACGCATGCGGGAAGTGACACAAGACCCGTCGCCGCGTGTGGTGGTGGATATGTCCCGCGTTGGTTTTCTTGACAGTTCGGGTCTGGGTGCGGTGGTAGCGGTGATGAAATTGCTGGGACCTGCGCGCAAGCTGGAATTGGCGGGGCTGACACCGACGGTGGAAAAGGTGTTCCGGCTGACACGGATGGATTCAGTGTTCACCATTCATGCGGCGGTGCCGGTTGGGTTGCGCAATGCCGTTTGAACATCAGGACATTGCACCCGAGGATGGGGCACCGCTGGCGCGCATCGTGTTTCCCGGCACGCCCTATGCGGTGCGCCAGGCGTTGGCGGCCCTGATTGGCGGGCCCATCATGGGGTCAGTGCCAGAGGCGGAGCGTGGCACGGCTGAACTGGTGCTGGCTGAGGCGCTGAACAACATCGTGGAACATGCCTATGCGCAGGGACCGGGTGACATCGAAGTAACGATCCGGCGGGTGCAGGGTGATCTGGATTGCCGCATTGTGGATATGGGCCTGCCGATGCCGGGTGATGACCCACCACAGGGGCAACTGCCAGTGCAAGACCCGGATGATCTGCCAGAGGGCGGTTTTGGCTGGTTCCTGATTCGCACGCTGTCACGCGATCTGCGCTATGCACGCAAGGGTTGCAGCAACGAATTGACGTTTCGACTGGATGCAGGACAATCAGTGGGGGATGGGACAACTGTTTCGCATCTGTGAAAACTGACGCGGAATGGCCCAAGTTTCCCCCTAATATAACCGCGCGCGGCACCGATATGTCGACCTGTAGCTGCATAAAGCTTCACTCGGCGTCGCGGTCTAATGCCCCCACCCAGTCTGCGACGCCGAGGTTCTACTCCCCCCTTCTCTCCGCTGACTTTGCGACATAGGCTTGCCCGAAAAGGGAGAGCACATGCGCGATTTTCACCGTCCCGGTCGGTCTGCGGTTTATGCCAGCAATGGCATGTGCGCGACCTCGCATCCCTTGGCCGCCAAGGTGGCCATTGATGTGCTGCAACAGGGTGGCAATGCGGCTGATGCAGGCGTTGCGGCGGCGGTTTTACTGGGGATATGTGAGCCGCAGATGACGGGGATCGGCGGCGATTGTTTCGTGCTGATAAAGCCTGCGGGCACAGAAAAGGTGGTGGCGCTGAACGGATCGGGCCGCGCGCCTGCGGGGTT
The DNA here is from genome assembly GCA_031385205.1 of Rhodobacterales bacterium. Taxonomy (GTDB): domain Bacteria; phylum Pseudomonadota; class Alphaproteobacteria; order Rhodobacterales; family Rhodobacteraceae; genus JAAFHS01. Next base: position 2,317 of record JANNBG010000768.1, on the reverse strand, counting down.
GTCGGCGGCCAAAATGCGCGCACAGGGGCTGACGGCGGTACCGATCCAAGGGATCGAAGCGGTCACCATTCCCGGTGCGATTGATGCCTTTTGCCGGTTGAACGCGGATTATGGTCTGAAGGACATGGCGGAATTGCTGGCCCCGGCGATCCACTATGCCGAACAGGGCGTGCCGGTGGCGCCACGTGTGGCTTTTGACTGGGCCGGCGACGCGGATGCTTTGCAGGGTGTGGCACGCGATTTCTATCTGTTGGGCGGCCGCGCCCCGCAGGTGGGCCAGATGTTTCGCGCACCGGGGCAGGCACAGGTGTTGCGCCGTGTTGCGGCACAGGGCCGCGCGGGGTTTTACGAGGGGGAGGTGGCGGAGGATATGGTGGCCTCGCTGCAGGCGCTGGGCGGCAGTCATACGATGGATGACTTTGCAGCCACGGCCTGCAGTTACGCAGACCCGATCAGCGGTACTTACAAAGGGCATGATCTGCTGGAGCATCCGCCAAACGGGCAGGGGGCAACGGCGATTTTGATGCTGAACATTCTGTCACACTTTGATCTGGCAGCCATGGACCCAATGGGTGCTGCGCGGGCGCATGTGGAGGCCGAGGCGACGAGGCTGGCCTATGATGCGCGCAAGCGGTTTCTGGCGGATGCGGATTATGTGACGCGGTTGGCGCATATGTTGGCACCTGCGACCGCGACAAAGCTGGCGGGCTTGATTGACCCGAAACGGGCGATGCCCGCGGCGGCCCCTTTGACCGAGGCCGTGCATAAGGAAACGGTTCTGTTGACGGTGGTGGATCGGGATCGGATGGCGGTATCGCTGATCTATTCGATCTTTTGGGGGTTCGGGTCGCGGCTGGCGTCCACCAAGTTCGGGATCAACTTCCAGAACCGGGGGGCGGGGTTCACGCTGGCGGAAGGCCACCCGAATGAGGCAGGCGGGGGCAAACGCCCGATGCATACGATTATCCCGGCGATGCTGGCGCACCAAGGCCGCATGGTGATGCCGTTTGGCGTGATGGGCGGGGCGTATCAACCGGCAGGGCATGCGCGGTTTGTGACGAATTTGACGGATTTCGGCATGGACGCACAGGCGGCGATTGATGCGCCACGGTGTTTTGCGGGGCCAGAAGGGCTGGCCGTGGAGCGGGGTTACGCGCCGCAGGTTGCGGCGGAGCTGGCCGGGATGGGGCATAAGGTGTTCACGCCGGAGGAACCGATCGGCGGGGCACAGGCCATTCGCATTGGGGGGGATGGCGTGCTAAAGGGCGCGTCGGACCCGCGAAAAGACGGCTGCGCGATAGGATATTGAATGGACTATGATGGTTTATGTGCGCGCATCCGGGCGCTGACGGTGGGTGAGACGGATACAGTGGCGCTGATGGCGACGGTGGTTTGTGAGGTTCACCACTCGCATCCCTCTGCGGATTGGACAGGATTTTACCGGGTGGTGGGGCCCGAACTGTTGAAAATCGGGCCATATCAGGGTGGGCATGGTTGTCTGGTCATCCCGTTTTCACGGGGGGTTTGTGGGGCTGCGGCGCGGATGGGCCGCGTTTTGAACGTGCCGGATGTGGAGGCGTTTGCGGACCATATCGCCTGTTCCAGCACGACAAAGTCGGAACTGGTGCTGCCGGTATGGAATGCGGCGGGGGTGTTGCTGGGGGTGTTAGACCTGGACTGCAATACGGCGGCAGCGTTTACGGACGCGGATGAGGCGGCACTGGTGCCTTTGCTGGCTGAGGTTTTCGCGGCGGCAGCGTGAAGATGCGTATTTAGGCAAACAGAAAGACAAGGAAGATGGCACAGATTACGTTGCTGGATGGCGGCATGGGGCAGGAATTGGTGAGGCGGTCGGGGGATGTACCGACGCCGTTGTGGGCGACGCGGGTGATGATGGATCATCCGGGGTTGGTGGAGGCGATCCACGCAGATTATTTTGCGGCAGGGGCGACGGTGGCGACGACGAACACTTATGCCATTCACCATGACCGGCTGTTGCATCAGGGGCTGGACGGGTTGTTCCACGGCTTGCATTTGCGGGCGTTGACGGCGGCGGTGGAGGCGCGGGATGCGCATGGGTCAGGCTTGATTGCGGGGTCTTTGGGGCCGCTGGTTGCGACCTATCGGCCAGAGGTGACGCCGCCTTTGGCGGAGGCGGCAGGCAAGTTCGCGGAGATTGCGGCATTGCTGGCCCCGCATGTGGATGTGTTCCTGATCGAGACAGCATCGTCGATGTTGCAGGCGGAAGGGGCGCTGATGGGGGCGGGCAAGGCACGGCCAGTGTGGCTGTCGATGTCAGTGGCTGACAAGGACGGCA
>JANNBG010000754.1:0-11243 GCA_031385205.1 Rhodobacterales bacterium | reverse complement strand
GCTGGATGAACCGCATTTTCAAATCCAACACCATCACCGGCTGGATGCTGGCCGCACCCCTGACGCTGGTTCTGGGGTTCTTTCTGGTGCTGCCGATCATCATGATTGTCATCGTCAGTTTCTGGCAGGCGACCGAGTTTTCCATCGTCCCCGCGTTTTCGTTCGAAAACTACAAGTTCCTGTTCGGGTCTGCCGTCACCTATGATGTGTTCCTGAATACCTTCAAATATGCCGTCATCACCTGGGCCCTGACCCTGACCATCGGCTTTACCGTCGCCTATTTCCTCGCCTTCCATGTCCGCACCCTGACCTGGCAAATCGCCCTGTCACTGCTGTGTACTGTGCCTTTCTGGACATCCAACATCATCCGCATGATTTCCTGGATTCCGTTTCTTGGCCGCAATGGCCTTGCCAATTCCAGCCTGCTGTCCATCGGCATCATTGACCAACCCCTTGAATGGCTGCTGTTTTCCGACTTTGCCGTGATCCTCGCCTTTGTTCACCTCAACACGATCTTCATGATCGTGCCCATCCTCAACACCATGCTCCGCATCGACAAATCCTTGATCGAGGCCGCGCGGGATGGCGGTGCCAATGACTGGCAAATCCTGACCAATGTCATCATCCCACTCACCAAACCCGGCATCATGATCGGCACGATCTTTGTGCTGGCACTGGTCATGGGTGACTTTGTGACTGTGCGCTTCATGTCGGGCAGTCAGTCCGCAAATGTGGGCAGGCTCATTTCCAACGATGTGGGGCTGCTGCAATACCCGTCGGCATCCGCCACCGCTGTTGTGCTGCTGGCCACCGTCCTTATCATGGTGGCCATCCTATTGCGCTTTGTGAACATCAGGAAAGAGCTGTGATGGAACCGCGCCCCCGCAGCTTTTACGTCCTCGCCGCGTTTTTCACGCTTTATGTTCTGTTGTTGTATGGCCCCACCATCACAATCACCATCCTGTCATTCCAAGGGCCGGGTGGCGGGCTGACCTTTCCCATGCGCGGCACATCGCTGCATTGGTTTGATGAGTTGTTCCAGCAACAGGCCGTAGGTGACATCTGGGGCAGTTTCCGGCGGTCCTTCAGCCTTGGCATCATGGTCATGGTCACCACCACCGTTGTCTCTGTCATGGGCGGACTTGCCTTTCGCAAACGCTTTTACGGCTCTGGCATCCTGTTCTACCTCGTCATTACCGCCCTTGTGATCCCGTCCATCCTCGTCTCGCTCGGCGTCGGTCTGGTCTTCACCCAAGGCCACCTTCCCATCCACTGGGCCACCTCTGGCTTTGGCGCGCAGCTGACATGGACCCTGCCGTTTGGCCTGCTGATCATGTTTGCTGTCTTCAACCGCTTTAACCCCGCGTTTGAAGAGGCGGCCCGCGATCAAGGCGCATCACCTTGGCAGACCATCCGCCACGTCGTACTGCCGATCATCGCGCCATCGCTGTTTGGCGTGGCGCTGTTCGGCTTCACGCTGAGTTATGACGAATTCGCCCGCACCCTGCTGACCGCGGGCAGTTACAACACCCTGCCCTTGGAAATCTATGGCATGACAACGAATGTCACCACACCCGTGATCTTTGCCCTTGGCACCCTGACCACCGTGTTTTCCTTTCTGGTGATTGGCGTGTTCCTGCTGACCGTCACGCTGACCGCCCGCAAGCGCGCGCGGGCGGGGTCTGATGCGGGCAAGGGCATGGTTTGATGCGTCTGGCCGTCATCAACCCCAATTCCACCGCCTCCATGACGGCCAAGATCGTGGCCGCCGCACAGGCCGCAAGCCCCGGTGTGCAGATCGACGGCCACACCTGCCATGGCGCACCGCCCGCCATTCAGGGCCCCGCCGATGGTCTGGCAGCCCTGCCCTATCTGCTGGCCACAATCACCGAGGCCGCCGCCGATGGTGCGGATGCCTGCATCATTGCCTGCTTTGATGATACCGGTCTGACACAAGCGCGCGCCTGTGTGTCTATCCCCGTGCTGGGCATTGGTGAGGCCGCCTTTCACGCCGCCATGATGTTGGGCCACCGCTATTCCGTTGTCACCACGCTGGCCATTTCCGTGCCGGTCATCGTGCAGAACCTGCACGACTATGGCCTTGCCTCGCATTGCCTTGCCGTGCGCGCCAGTGATGTGCCCGTTTTGGATCTGGAAATTGCAGGCTCCGATGCCCGCCACAAGATTTCTGCCGAAATCGCCGCCGCCATTGCAACTGACCGCGCAACGGCCATTGTCCTTGGCTGTGCCGGCATGGCCGATCTTGCCGCAGCCCTGTCTGCCGAACACAATTTGCCTGTCATTGATGGCGTCGCTGCCGCCTGCGGCTTTGCCCAAACGCTTGTGACCCTTGCCCCACGAAAGGCCCTGCCATGACCAAGAAAATCTACTGCGCCTTTGGTACAGATATCGACAGCGTCGCCGGTTGGATCGGCTCTTATGGCGGCGGTGACAGCCCGTCTGACATTCAACGCGGCATCTTTGCAACCGAGGTCGGCGTGCCCCGCCTGCTGCGTCTGTTCGAAAAATACGCCCTGAAAACCAGCTTTTTCATCCCCGGCCACAGCATCGAAACCTTCCCCAAGGAAATGGAGATGATCGTGAAAGCCGGGCACGAGATTGGCGCGCATGGCTATCTGCACGAAAACCCCGTGGCCATGACGCCAACACAGGAAGAGGACGTGCTGGTCAAATCCATCGACCTGATCCAGTCTTTGACCGGGGCCAAACCGCGCGGTTACGTGGCGCCCTGGTGGGAAATGTCGGCCAGCACGGCGGCCCTGCTGCTGAAACACGGGTTCCGCTATGACCATTCCCAAGGATACCGCGACTTTCAGCCGTTTTATGCGCGTGTGGGCGACGCTTGGAACGTGATCGACTATACCAAGCAAGCCAAAGACTGGATGCATCCCCTGAAACATGGGTCAGAGATTGACCTCGTCGATATCGCGGCCAATTGGTATGTCGATGACCTGCCGCCGATGATGTTCATGAAAAAGGCCCCGAATTCGCATGGCTTCGTCAGCCCGCGTGATATTGAACAGATGTGGTGCGATCAGTTTGATTGGGTCTACCGCGAGATGGATTACGGCGTGTTCGCCATCACCATCCACCCTGATGTGGCGGGTCGCCCGCAGGTCTTGCTGATGCTGGAACGCCTGATCGACCATATCTCTGCACATTCCGGCGTCGAATGGGCCCCGTTTGAGGTGATCGCCGAAGATTTCCGTGCGCGCTATCCCTTTACCAGTGCCAATCGTCCCGCCGTCATCTGATGTGCAGCGCCTGTGGATACCCTTCCCGGCCGGGGCATTGGACGGATGCAGGCCTGTCCACCCCGCATGACCGGATACGCGCCCGGTTTCAACGCGCTACGATGCTGCGCGTGGCGCTGGCTCCTTACGGGCTGACCGCGCATGATGATGGGGTATCGGACGGCATCACCCTATCAACCCTGTCAGGCGCGCATGTCATTGTGGGTAACCTCGATGACCTGTGGCACCATGCGGCCATCCTTGCCGGGCGTCCCATTGACCCTCTCGCCTGACCCCCGCCTGCGGCTGACCCTGCTGGGCGGCTATCTGGGTGCAGGCAAAACCACATGGCTGCGCCACCACATCCACAACCAAGCCACCCCACCATGGGTGATTGTGAACGAGGCGTCGGATACCCCCGTCGATGATCTGCTGCTGCAGGCTGCAGCCGGTGTCTCGCTTGTCAGTGGTGGCTGCGCCTGTTGCACTGCCCTGCCCGCCCTGCTGACCACCCTGCGCCAGTTGTGCGATCAGCGCCCAAACCTGCCGTCTGACATCATCCTTGAAACCTCCGGCCTTGCCGACCCGGCCGCCATCATCGTGGCCCTGCGTGCCGACCCCCTGCTCGCCCATCACATTCTGCTGGCCGAAACCGTGGTCGCCGTCGATGGTCAGCACGCCCTTGCCCATCTGCAGCGCGATGCGCTTTGCCGCCAGCAAATCATCGCCGCCGACCGCCTGCTGGTCACCAAGGCCGACCTTGCCCCCACCCCTGCCCTGCTGGGCACGCTTGCTGCCCTGAACCCCACTGCATCTGTCATCGGCTTGGCCTATGGCCTGTCCTACCCCTTGCCTGCGCCTGGCCCGCCCATTCTGTTGGGCCATGCTGACGCCCCACCCCTGCAAGCCATCACCCTTGCGCTGGACATGCCGGTTGACTGGCCCGCCTTGACCCTGTGGTTGTCTGCCCTGCTGGTGGCGCATGGTGACCGCATTCTGCGCGTCAAAGGGGTGGTGCGCACGCCCGCAGGTCGCCTATTGCTGCAAACCGTGCGCCATGCCGTCGCCGCACCCGAACTGCTGCCTGATACCCCGGGTCTGCATGATGACCACCTTGCCATCCTTGGCGATGGCATCGACGCAGACCAGCTTGCCCGCTCACTCCGCCGTTTCGGGCATAGCGTCGGCTGATGTGATCACAATCTGCATCACCGTTGTATCCACCGCCCGGACCACGCCCAGCAACCGGTCCTGATAATGCGTCGCCACAAACCGCGCATGAAACCGTGATGGGGCCAGCACCACCATCACCCCGTCACTGGGTGGCATTGCCCGCAGTGCCGCAAACCACGCTGCATGCAGGGCCGCGTTTTCCCGCGCCAGCATGACCTGCACCTGCCCCCAAATGCCACCATCATCATCGCGCATTTGGGCCGCCGGAAAGCTGATGATGTTCGTGGGCACCAGTGCGACCGTCTGATCCCCCACCATCCGCGCCACAAAGTCCGGCCCCACCCGGCCCCAGTCTGTGCGCGTCGCGGCCAGCATCGCCGTCATGCCCAACCCGTACACTGCCACCCTGCCCCGTGCTGCAGGTCTGCGGATCACCATCCAGCCCATGTCGCGCAACCGCGCCATATCACGTTTGACCGTGCGTTCATCGACCGACCACAGCGCCGCCATTTCGCGTTGGCCCACGCACAGCTCATCCGCCTGCCAGTTGTAGCGCGCCACGATCAAGGTGATCAGCCGCAGCGTCAGGCGTTGCAAATGTTTGTCACCCGCACAGGCATGCGCACCCAGTGCCGTGAACAGATCATATTTGCGCGCTGCCGCCTGCGCGCCCACCGCCCGTGGCGTGGAAGTCTCTGCTGGTTTACCCTGCCGCATCACTGCCTCAACCCGTTCCCGGCGTTATTCCCGGTTATGCAGCGATTAGCGTTGAGTTTTACGATTCTGTCAAGCAACCCTCCGCCTGGTGAACTTTCTGTTTGCCAATTTCAGATTGAAAATCAGGTTCTTTGGTATTGGGGGCCATCCAGGATGTCACCCCAATTGACCGTCATGTCCCCTCAAGTCCTAGCGTTTTGACTGGTCTGTCCCCCCAAGTTTTGCGATCATATGCTCCCCACCCGAATCAGTCCCGCACGCCGGTATCCCTTGTGTTGTAGGGCAGTCGATTTCCCCACGGGGAAATCAGCCCTCAGTGAACTTCGTGATTGCGAGAATGTCAAATTCAGCGTATTTCGCGAAATATCAGGAATTAACGTTGAGGACGCCATGCTCGGCTACCGCGATCTGCAAGACCTCCGGGATACCTCGCTCAAAATGCAGGGCTGGATTCGCAAACAGACCTTTTCGCCGGGGAATGAAAAGACCTTGCGCCGGTTTTCCAGCTGGGAGGTGGCGGAACTGATCTTCAAGGTCAACCAGAACACCTTTCGCGGTCGCCTTGTGGCCGAACCCAATCTGCCGACCGGCGAGATCGAGGAAGATGGCCGTCAACGCTGGTTTTCGCTGGACGAGATCAACGAGCTGCGGCGCAAGATGAAGATCAACCGCAAATCGCTGATGCCCTACCGTCCGCGTGGCAAACGTGCGGTGCGGGTGGCGGTGTCGAACTTCAAAGGTGGTGCCGGCAAATCGACGGTGGCGTTGCACTTTGCCCATGCGGCAGCGTTGGATGGGTACAAGGTGCTGGCCATCGACTTTGACCCGCAGGCCACGCTGTCGCATTCCATGGGTCTGTCGGATGTGTCCGAAGAACACACCGTTTGGGGCATCCTTGCGCGCGATCTGATCCGCGAAACGGACCGGATGAACCGCGCGACCCAAGGCGCCGAATCCGGCCGCCAAGTCGCGCCACGCCGGTTGCCCACGTCGATCAGTGATACCGGTCTTGGCGAATTGCGCGTGACTGATTTCATCAAGCCGACCTGCTGGCCCACGATTGACCTGGTGCCCTCCTGCGCCAACGCGGCCTTTGTCGAATTTGCCTCCGCCCAGTATCGCCATGTGAACCCGGATTGGAGCTTTTTTGCCGCCGTGTCGCGCTGGCTCGATAGCCTGCCGGATGATGCCTATGACCTTGTGATCTTCGATTGCCCACCCGCGATTGGCTATCAATCCATGAATGCGGTGTTCGCTGCAGACATGCTCTATATCCCCTCTGGCCCCGGATATTGGGAATATGACAGCACCACATCCTTTATCGGCCAGCTGGCCGAGGCGCTGGCTGACCTGTAGGAATTCGGCCCCGATTTCCCCGTGGGGAAATCAGGCCTGCCCAAACAGTTCCTCGACGTGCGCTTTTTGTTGACGCGCTATGAGCCCGGGAACGATCTGCACCGCGCGATGAAAGAAGCATTTGGCAAGGTTTTCGGTGAAAGGATGACGGCGAACCCGATTGAACACACGCGTGCAGTGGAACAATCGGGCCGGTTTCTCGCCTCGATCTACGAGACGGATTACCGCGATATGACGCGTGAAACCTGGCGGCGCGCAAGGCAAACTTTCGATGCTGCCTATGACGAATTCCGCACCCATGTCTGTGCGGCATGGGACAAGATGGAGGATGCGGCATGACCAAGAAACGGCGCATGTTCGATGTGGATTTGCCAGAAGATGATATCCCGGTCGATCTGGAAACGAAAAGCATGGATGGCGGTTTGCGGCGCGGGCCAATGGCCACAGCGATTGGTGAAAATGCCGATGCCCTGCGGCAACGCGCGGTGGTCGAGGCGGACATTCGGGCCGAGAATGATGCGCTCGCACATGAATTTGTGCGCCTGAAAAAGCTGGGTCTGATTGTTGATATGGTGCCTGTCACAGCAGTGCGGACGGCCAAACTGGTGCGTGACCGCAGCCGCAGTGCGGACCTTGATCTGGGCGATCTGAAAGCGTCAATCCGGGCGGTTGGCCTGTCAAACCCGATCAGGGTGGAACCGGATGGCCGTGGCGGGTTTGAACTGGTGCAGGGGTTGCGGCGGTTGACGGCCTATCGTGAGCTGTTGGCGGAAACCGGCGATCCGGCCTATGCGCAGATCCCCGCGGGGCTGATTGCGGCGGGCGAGACAATGGATATGCTCTATCGCCGCATGGTGGACGAAAACCTGATCCGCAAGGATGTGTCCTTTGCCGATATGGCCAATCTGGCGCGGGCCTATGCGGATGATGGTGTGGATGGCTGCGATGACTTGGATACGGCGGTCAACCGTTTGTACGCCTCGGCCATTCCGCAAAAGCGCAGCTATATCCGGCGGTTTGCGGTGTTGATGCAGGCGCTGGAAAAACATCTGGAACATCCGGGTGCCCTGTCGCGCAACATGGGGCTGGCACTGGCCGACCGGATCGAGGCGGACCGCAGCATTCTGCCTGCCTTGATCCGCCAGTTGCAGACCCCAACGCCGCTGACTGAAGCGAAGGAAAGGGCGGTGTTAGAGACGTTTTTGGCTGAACAATCCCGGCCAACGCCGAGCAAGGTTCGGGGTGCGCCGCGCAACAGCCGTCGTGGGCGGATGTCATTGGTTGTGCCGATCGGGGCAGGGGTGCGGTGTACGGCTACGCAGGGCAAGGTGGAACTGCGGGCCGACTGCGATTTTGCCACGCTGGACCGTGACCGTCTGGAAGCAGCGATTGAGGCGTTTTTCGCCGCGTTGAACATGCGCTGATTTCCCCATGGGGAAATCGGGCTGGGTTTAGCCCAGTAAATCCGTTGCGGGGTTATCGACAATTTCAACATCTGCATAGTATTTCTGGGCCTGTAGGGCGGAGCGGTGCAGGCTGAGTTTCATCGCCGCCGCCAGAGGTGCGCCATCCAGCGCCGCTTGGGTCAGAAAGCCGGCGCGCAACCCGTGGGGCGTGGCGTAATCGGCAGGCAGGCCGGCCAGTACCAGCCGGTGCCGCAGGATCACCCGGATCGCATCGGGCGCAAGCCTGCGGGGCAAGGGCCGGTCGGAAAGGCTGATCGGGCGGAACAGGGGCCCTGTGGTAATGTCTGCAGCCACAATCCAACCCATCACGGCGCGGGCGGCACGGCCTTTGAGTGGCAGTTTGGGGGCATCGGATTTACCCGTGGTTTTGGTTTCCAGCAGGCGGATCCAGATCAGGCCCTTTGTCGCATAATCATCGGTTAAGATATCGTCACGGTAGAGGGCGGTGATTTCAGACCGTCGCCGCCCGCCGGAGGCAAAGCCCAGCATCAGGATGGCACGGTCACGCAGGCCGCGGAAACTGTCATCACAACTGGCCAAAAGCGTCTCTAACACCGCCTTTGTGATGGGCCGGGGTGATTTGGCGACGCGCGGACGGGCGGCGGCCTTGCGGCCCTTGGCGCGCGCTTGTTTCAACAGCGACGCATCAAAGGGGGAAGCGAGGTTTTTCATGCGGTGGAACGCGCGCCACGAGGCGATGCGGCGGTCCAGCGTGGCTGGGGCAGGGCAGGCCAGCGTCAGGCGCAGGCCCAGCTGGATCAGTTCCATCGCAGCATCCTGTGCCGATCCGGGTGCGTTGGTCAGATCAATCGTGTGGTCCAGCACGAAACGCAGGGCCACGCGTTCATCTTCAGGCCATGTCAGGGGTCTGCCAAACACGGCGGCTTTCCACGCGGTGATATAGGCCAGATCGCGTTCCCAGGCATGCTGCGTATTGGCAGGCGTGCCGCGTTTATAAAGCGCGGACAGAGCTGCCTCGTCTTCGGCAGCGATGCCCGTGGGGGCCGGCAGAGATGTCATGCGGGTGCCTTGAAATTGTAATGCAAAAATGTCATATGTAAGGAGAACCTCTAGAGCGGCTTGGATATCCCATGCATGAATCAACAGTCACGATCAAAGGCCAGACGACATTGCCGCGCAATGTACGGCAGGTGCTGAACCTGGGGCCGGGTGACCGGTTGCGGTATCTGATTTTGGATGGTGGTGAGGTGCGGATTGTGCGCAGCGCGCCAGTGATGGCATTAGCTGGCCTGTTGGAGGGCCGTTCGCCGTACCGGGCGACACTTGAAGAGATCGAAGAGGCGATTGCCGAAGGCGCGGCGCAGTCGGGCATGCCGCCGCAATGAAGGGTATCGATACCAATGTGATCGTCCGCTTCCTTATGAGAGACAACGCAGAACAAGCGGCGCTGGCGAACACGGCTTTCGCAGCATTTACGACGGCAGCACCAGGATTCGTTTGCCGTGAAGTTCTGGTCGAGCTGATCTGGGTGCTGCAGAAAATCTATCGTTTGCCGCGCGGTGACATTGCTGACGCTATCGAGGGCCTGCTTGGCGCACGCGAAATGGTGGTAGAGTCTGCCGATCACGTCGCAGTGGCTGTCGATCGGCTGCGCAAGGGCGGCGCTGGATTCGCAGATCAGATGGTCGCCCTTGCAGGCCGAGCCTCCGGATGCAGCACGACACTTACCCTTGATCGCAAGGCAGCGCTGCTGCCCGGCATGCAACTGCTGGGCACGAATACCGACCACTGAACTGGGGTTGCCGGACGAAATCATTGGCAATTGGTGCGTGATCTTGGCCGTCCTGTCAACACTCACGATAATGGTAACTTATCGTGAGTAATAGCACTGCGCAGAAAACGCTTGGGTGGTGTGCATAAGTATCCCATAATGCGCAGTATGGTGCGCAGATACGCAATATCACAAGAGGTTCGGATGCACGCCGACGGTGGCCCGGCATCGCTGTATGACCCAACAGATACGCCTGACAGCGACCTGTGGTTTTTGCCGCAGGACAGCGGCGACGTGGACCTGTCCCCCCTGCCACGGGCGGACCGGTGCGTGTTGTTCGACCGGGCGGAGTGGTTGGCGGCGCAGGGGGCGTTGAGCGGTGAGTTGGCGGGGTTGGCACTGCTGTTTGGCGCGCTGGAGGTGGGTCTGGGCGCGGGCCTAAGGCACCGGCTGGCGCTGCAAGAGGCGGCGGCGCTATCATGGTGGGCGGGCACGCGGATGGATGCGGCGCGTCTGGCGCTGTGGGTGGGGCAGCATGCGGGCGGTGGGGGTGAGGATGGCCAGGCGTTGGCACAGGCGGGGTGGGCGGTGCGCAAGCTGGGGTCAGGGCCGGGGCCGGATCGGGGCGGCTGGGGTCCGGGGCTGGCTGCATTTTTGGGGCATGCGTCCGATGCGGTGCAGGATGTGGCGGGGGTGATGGCGACGATGGCGGGGCTGCATCCGGTGACGCAAGGAGCGGTGCTGTTTGGCGCGTGGCGCGTGGCAGGGCAGGGGCCGGGGCGGGATATGGAGGCGGCAGTGCTGGCGGCACGGCTGGGGGGTGCGATGGGGCGGACAGGGACGGGATTCCTGCCGCTGGCATTGGCCGGGGTAGGGGGATTGCAGGCGGCACGGCCGGTGCTGGGGCGGCTCGCGGCGTGGATCAGAGGGGCGGAGCAATCAGTGCTGGCGGCCCTGATGCAGGTGGAGGGGGTCGCAGTCTGGCGCGCAAGGGCACAGGCGGTCTTGGCGGACCAGAGCGGGCGCACACCGGGGCTGCTGGTGGACCTGCTGGCGGAGTGGCCGATGGTCTCGGCCCCCTTGGCGGAGGAGAAAACCGGGGCAAGCCGCGCGGCGGTGCAGCGCAACCTGGACCGGATGGCGGCAAAAGGGTTGATCCGCGAAGTGACAGGGCAGGGGCGATACAGGGTCTGGACGGCAACTGTGTGACGGTGCAGGGCTGCCTTTGCCATGGATGGGTCAGATCAACCCCATGTTGCTGGCCTTGGCGACAGCTTGTGCCATGGAGACAGAATCCAGTTTCAGCCGGGCCACCTTGAGATAGCTGCGGACGGTATGTTCGGACAGATCGAGAATGATGGCGATTTCCGAATAGGTTTTGCCCCCGGCTGTCCAGACCAGACATTCATGTTCGCGCGGCGAGAGCTGCGGCACGTCGATCATGCCAACCGTCGCCTCGGCGAGGGATTTGATATGCAGATCACGCCCGATGGATGCCAGTGCTGTGGCATGATAGTGCAGAAATGCCTGCCAGTCGGGGTAGTC
>JANNBG010000335.1:0-5312 GCA_031385205.1 Rhodobacterales bacterium | reverse complement strand
AACTCTACAGCTTTCATTTTGGCCTAAATATCCCGGGGGGTTTTGGGGGGCTGGCCCCCCTGCAGTGGTCGGGTCAGCCGATGGTCCTGGCGATCATTTCCAGCCAGTTCTGCCAGCACAGGCGGTGGATCAGGCTGTCGCCGCGTGGAATTGTAGCGATTGATGCTTTCCAAGCCCGCGAAAGCACGTTATGAGCCGCGCAGTCGGGGCGTAGCGCAGCCTGGTAGCGCGACGGTTTTGGGTACCGTAGGTCGAAAGTTCGAATCTTTTCGCCCCGACCACTTTCATACAGCCGCTCATCCGCCCTGACGGGCGACTTCGCAAGGAGTGTGGGTTGATGATCCCTTTTGACAACAGCTATGCCCGTGATCTTGCCGCGTTTGTGCTGCCAGTGCAGGCCGCTGTTCCACCTGCGCCGCGATTGTTGAAGTTCAACACCGGGTTGGCGGCGGAGTTGGGGTTGGATGTGGCGGCGGATGCCGCACGGCTGTTTTCGGGCGCTGTGGTGCCAGAGGGGGCCACGCCCGTGGCGCAGGCCTATGCGGGGCATCAGTTTGGCGGGTATTCGCCGCAGCTGGGCGATGGGCGGGCCTTGCTGCTGGGCGAGGTGATTGACCGGAATGGTCAGCGCCGGGACATCGCGCTGAAAGGGTCGGGCCGGACGCCGTTTTCGCGGGGAGGCGATGGCAAGGCGGCGATTGGGCCGGTGCTGCGCGAATACTTGGTGGGTGAGGCGATGCATGCGCTGGGTGTGCCGACGACGCGGGCGCTGTGCGCTGTTGCAACGGGCGAGGATATCTTTCGCGAGGGGCCGGTGCCGGGGGCGGTTCTGGCACGGGTGGCGGCGAGCCACATCAGGGTAGGGACATTTCAGTTTGTAGCAGCGCGGGGCGACAAGGCAAAGCTGCAGGCGCTGGCGGATTACACGATTGCGCGGCATTATCCGGCGGCTGCGGGGGCGGAAAATCCTTATGTGGCGCTGCTGGATGGGGTAATCGGGCGGCAATGCGGGCTGATCGCGCAGTGGATGGGGTTGGGGTTTATCCACGGGGTGATGAACACGGACAATATGACATTGTCGGGGGAAACCATCGACTATGGGCCTTGTGCGTTCATGGAAGGCTATGCGCCGGGGACGGTGTTTTCATCCATCGACCATGCAGGGCGCTATGCCTATGCCAACCAGCCGCTGATTCTGGGCTGGAACCTGGCGCGGTTGGCCGAGGCGTTGCTGCCGTTGCTGGATGCAAATTCTGATAAAGCTGTAGATATTGCGAATGACCGGCTGGGGGGGATTGCGGGGATCTATCGCGCGGCTTGGGTCGATGTGATGCGTGGCAAGCTGGGGCTGGACGGGGCGGACGCGGGTGATGGCGCGCTGGCGGACAGGCTGCTGGCGGCGATGGATGGGCAGGGGGCGGATTGGACGCTGACGTTTCGGCATTTGGGGGATGGAGGGTTGGTGGTGCCGTTGTTTACGGATGCGGGGGCGCTGCGGGCATGGTTGCCTGCATGGGCGGCACGGCGCGCGCCGGATTATGCGGCCCGTATGGCGGGGGTGAACCCTGGCGTGATCCCGCGCAACCATCTGGTGGAGGCGGCACTGCAGGCGGCGACAGCGGGCGATTTGGCACCGTTTGAGGCGCTGCTGGCGGCGGTGACGGACCCGTTCGGGCCTGTGGTGGGGCGAGAGGCGTTTGCCTTGCCCGCGCCACAGGGGTTGGCCCCCTATGTGACCTATTGCGGGACGTGAGGCGGGGCAAAGGTGCCGATCACGCGCGTCTAGCGGCTTGCGCCAGCTCCGCAGCATTTCTTGTATTTGCGTCCCGATTGACAGGGGCAGGGTGCGTTGCGGCCAACCTTTCCACCACCTGACGGCACGGCGGACCGGTTTGCAGGGGCGACGCGCCGTTTCGTATGTGCGTTGAATGTCAGGACCGCGTCAGGGATGGTCTGCAAGGCGATGTCCTGCAACTGCGCGATTGTTGCGGCAGCCAGTTTTGACTGACCCGTACCAACATCGCACAGACCAGCAATCAAACGCATGCTGGCCACCACCTCTTTGTCATCGCTTTCGATCAGATCACGCCAGAGGTCGCTGCGCAATTGCATCGCACGTTGAAAGCCTGTGATCCACAGTTCCCACATCAGTTCGCCATTGATCGGGTCGCGGTCAAAAAGCGCCTCATATGCCGGTACGGCCTTGGCAAGCCCAAGAGCCACGCGGTTGTAATGGGCCATGACCGCGTCCAGCGTGGCTCTGGCATCCTCCAAATTCGCAAAATTCGGGGTCTGTTCATCACCCCAGACTTCGGGCAGCCATTCGCCGGGCATAATGATTTCGGGGCCAATAATCAGCCCCGCGACGAAGCCATCAAGCTCACTGACCAACATCCCGTCATTTTCGGCGGGCAATGCCAGCAGCCGCTCTTCCAGTTTCGCGAGTTGGGCATTGGTGTGGCGCATCGGCGCAGCATCCTGTGGCGGTCACGCGTCTTGGTGGTGGAGGCGGGTACCGGAATCGAACCGGTCTACTCGGATTTGCAATCCGGTGCATAGCCTGCCTGCCCACCCGCCGGAGGATCGAGGTTGGGGTGCAATAGGCCATTGGGCGCGATGATGCAAGGGGATGCGCGGGCTTTCCAAAACGCTT
Source organism: Rhodobacterales bacterium (assembly GCA_031385205.1). GTDB lineage: Bacteria > Pseudomonadota > Alphaproteobacteria > Rhodobacterales > Rhodobacteraceae > JAAFHS01. The sequence goes on along the minus strand of JANNBG010000335.1, from coordinate 2,659 downwards.
TGATTGACGTACATCATCGTGCGTGAACAGATGGTGGCAAAGGTGATGGTCATGCGGCCCACAGTGAACGATTTGGCGCGGGAAGCGGGGGTCAGTCTGGCGACGGTGGACCGTGTGCTGAATGCGCGTCCGGGCGTGCGGGCCAAGACGATTGACGCGGTGAATGACGCTATTCAACGCATCGGCTATGTGCGCGATGTGGCGGCGGCGAACCTGGCGCGGCGGCGGAATTACCGGCTGGCCTTTGTGCTGCCAGACACGGACAGCCAGTTTCTGGATGCGATGGTGGCCACGTTGCGGCGGGGGTCGGCTGTGGCGATATTATCGCGCACGGTGATGGAACTGGTGCGGTTTCCACCGGAAGACCCGCATGTTCTGGCGGCGATATTGGCCGGGTTGGCGGGGCAGGGGATCGACGGGGTAGCAGTGATGGCGCCGGAAACGCCGGTGCTGCGCGATGCGATCAGGGCCTTGCATGCAGCGGGAATTGCGGTGGTGGCGCTGGTATCGGACCTGCCCAATACCGAGCGTGACCACTTTGTGGGCATCGACAACCGGGCGGCGGGGCGCACAGCCGGGGTGCTTATGGGGCGGTTTTTGCAGGATAAAACGCGTTCCGTGGCGGTGCTGGCGCAATCGATGCAACTGAGCGAGGCGGTAGAGCGGCGGGCGGGGTTTGATGAGGTGATGCAACGCGACGCACCGGGGGTGGAGGTGTTGCCATCGCTGGAGACACATGGGGCTGTAAGCCTGCTGCGGCAGGTGATGGGCGATGTGCTGGATGCACGGCCCGACATTGGTGGGATTTACATCACGGGTATCGGGCAGCGGGCGTTGACAGAGGTGCTGGCGGAACGGGGGATGACCGGGCGGATTGTGGTGATCGGGCATGAGCTGACGGACCACGCGCGGGATGCGCTGCTGCGCGGCCGGATGGACGCGGTGATCACGCAGAATGTGGGCCATGTGATGCGGTCGGCCTTGCGCGTGCTGCGGGCCAAGATCGACGGCGTGCCGCTGGATGACAGCCAGGAACAGATCCGAATCGAGATTGTGATCCGCGAGAATTTGCCGGGCGTTTAATCCCCGTGATTCCCTGCCAATATCTGGACAGATGAAGAAATGAGGGGCGTACCTCAAAAATCAGTAGACAGTGCGGCCTGCGTGCAGGTAACGTTTGGGCAATGACAAAGGTGGCAGGGATTCGGCAAGGCCACCAAACCTCGGGAGGAGAGACGATGACGAAACGGGTTTTGGCCGCCTCGGCGGCATTGGCGATGGTAGGCTTTGGGTCTGCAGCGCAGGCAGCAGGCGAATTGACGCTGTGCTGGGCGGCGTGGGATCCGGCAAACGCGCTGGTGGAGCTGTCGAAGGAATTCGAGGCGCAATCGGGCACCAAGATGAATTTCGAATTCATCCCTTGGCCCAACTTTGCCGACCGCATTCAGAACGAGCTGAATTCAGGCGGGCAGCTGTGCGACCTGTTGATCGGTGACAGCCAGTGGATTGGGGGTGGTGCCGAAAACGGCCATTACCTGAAACTGAACGATTTCTTTGCGGCAAATAATATCAGCATGGATGATTTCATGCCGGCGACGGTCTACGCCTATTCGACCTGGCCGAAGGGCACGGAAAACTATTATGCGCTGCCCGCCATGGCGGACGCAAACGGCTGGTTCTATCGCAAGGACTGGTTCGCGATGCCGGATATTCAGGCGGCGTTCAAGGAAAAGTACGGGCGTGATCTGGCAGAGCCGACAACCCAGATGGAACTGCTGGAGATCGCGCAATTCTTTCAGGGGCGCGAGATTGACGGCAAGACAGTGTATGGCGCATCGATCTTTACCGAACGCGGGTCTGAGGGGATCACCATGGGTGTGACCTCGGCGCTGTATCCGTTTGGCTTCAAATACGAAATGACGCCGGGCAAGTATGACATGGAGGGGGCGGTCAACTCTCCCGAAGCGGTGGCGGGCTTGGAATTCTACAAGACCCTGTATGATACAGCGACACCTCCGGGATACACCAACGCCTATATGGAACAGTCGCTTGACGCGTTCAAATCGGGTCAGGTCGCCATGGCGATGAACTGGTTTGCGTTCTTTCCGGGGCTTTATGCGGACCCGAACACCGGGGGAGACAAGATCGACTTCTTTGTGAACCCGGGGCAGAATGTGCAGGGGTCGACGCTGGGCGGGCAGGGCATTTCGGTGGTGACCTATTCGGACAATCAGGAAGGTGCGTTGGAATACATCAAGTGGTTTGCGCAGGCTGATGTGCAAGCCAAGTGGTGGAAGACCGGGGGTTATTCGGCCAGCAACGCGGTGGTGAATGACCCGTCCTTCGTGGACTCGGCACCCTTTGCCGGGGATTTCCTGGTGGCGATGGCGAACGTGAAGGACTTCTGGCAGGAGCCGGCCTATGCGGAACTGCTGTTGGCGATGCAGGAACGCATCCACGACTATGTGGTGGCGGGCAATGGCACGGCCAAAGAGGCGCTGGATGGTCTGATCGTGGATTGGACCGAAGTGTTCCAAGCTGAGGGCAAGCTTTAGCCCTTACCGCCGCGTCGCCGCCCCGCTAATGCCTCCCAAGGACTGGGCGGCGACGCACCGACCAACTGCCTTTCGCCCCTGCTCAGGGGCGGGGCTTTTTGGCC
>JANNBG010000688.1:0-2743 GCA_031385205.1 Rhodobacterales bacterium | reverse complement strand
TTTCTGACCCGCGCCTGCTATGGCGGCATCGTGCGCTTTCGCCGCAAGGATGGCTATATGTCGACGCCCGTGGGTGTGCACCCGCCCATTCCGCCAGCCGCCTTTGCCAAACGCGTCGCCGAATGGCACCGCAGGCTGGCCCATTGCGATTTTGCCTGCATGGATTTCGCCGAAAGCATCGCGCGTGCCAAATCCGGCGATCTGGTCTATTGCGACCCGCCTTATGTGCATAGCCAAGCCATCCTTTATGGTGCCCAAGCCTTTGATCTGCAACGCCTGTTTGCCGTCATCGCCGACGCTGCCGCGCGCGGTGTGCAGGTCGCCCTGTCCATCGACGGGCACAGCAAAAACGGGGACAAAAACCTTGCGGTCCCTGTCCCCGATGGGTTGTTTCAGCGCGATATCGCCATTCCCCTTGGCCGGTCCATGCTGCGCCGCTTTCAGATGGGCGGGCAAAGCATGGAGGGCGAAGGCGTCAGCGACAGGTTGCTGCTGACGTTTTAAGCGGTGTCACAGGATAAAGTCGGCCAGCGTCATGTCGGTTGCCAGCGTGTTTTCCAGCACGATCTGGATGCCCCGCACGTCGATCACTGTGCTGGTGCCATCTTGCGTCGCGGTCCAAACCGTTGTCGCCAACATGCCCGACACTTGCAGCAGGTCAGCGCCTTGCGAGAATGTCGTCACCGTATCGCGGTCATCGCCCAGGCGGAACAGAAACACATCCGACCCCGGCCCACCTGTCAGCACATCATTCCCATCACCACCGGCGAGCGTGTCATTGCCGTTCCCGCCAAGCAGCGTGTCGGCACCACGCGCACCGGCCAGACTGTCGTTGTCATCGCCGCCGTACAGCCCGTCATTGCCTGACCCGCCGTCAACCCGGTCATTGCCAGCTTCTGCATAGACCAGATCATTACCATAGCCTGCGCGAACCGTGTCGTTGCCGGTCCCGCTATCCATGTGGTCGTCGAACTTTGACAGGGTGATAAGGTCATTGCCCGTCAGGATAGAGTCCAGATAGCTGCTGTCGTCGCCACTGCTCAATGACCGCACAGCGGCATCAAACGGCACGGCACTGCCGCCAATGTTGGAAATGGTAATGGCCGACTTCCATGCCGTGCCATCAAAGTTCTGGATGCTAAACGCACCCAGCGACCCTGCCGTCACGATTCCGGCACTTGGGCCGGTCGTCGGGCGGACCAGATCATTCTCATAGGACACCAAACGCGATGCGCCGCTGTTGAACGTGGTCGTCATCGTGTTGTCATAGGTATTGATGCCAAAGCGATAACCGCCAAAGGCACTGCCCACAACGGTTCCGGTCGCGGCAGCCGCAGATGCGCCGCCGAAGGAAAAGCTGTGGCTGTTGATTTGAACGTTCGAGGTAATGCGGGTCATGGGGGGCTCCGTGGGGTTGGGGTTCTGTCTGGTCCGATCATCATTGGCGCTGCAGGGGGTGATCTGCCGCAAAGTCACGTGCGGGCGATGCCAAAGGCAGTCAGGTGGCAGGCTTGACGTCTGCGTCGATTGTGCCGCCGGTTTTGGGCCGCAATGCGGCGAGATCGGGCGCGGATGTGGTGATGTCAGGGTGGTTTTGGGGCAAGCCCGCCGCATGCAAAAGGCAAGCCCGGTTTCCCTGGGCCTGCCTTCAGTTGATCTTTCACTGGTCAGCCGCGCTTTGCGCCCACCGCCCGTGTTGCCCTAGACAAGGATAAAGTCGGCCAGGCTCATGTCGGTCACCAGCGTGTTTGCCAAAACGATCTGGATGCCTTTCACGGCGATCACAGTGTCGGTGCCATCCTGCGTCGCGGTCCACACTGTGGCCGCCGTCATGCCCGACACTTGCAGCAAATCCGCACCTTGGCTGAACGTCGTCACCGTATCGCGGTCATCGCCCAGACGGAACAGAAACACATCCGACCCCGGCCCGCCCGTCAAGGTGTCATTGCCATCGCCACCGGCCAGCGTGTCGTTGCCGTTGCCACCCAAAAGCAGATCGGCACCACGCGCGCCAATGAGGTTGTCATTGTCTTCGCCGCCATACAGCGAGTCATTGCCCGACCCGCCGTCCATGCGATCATTGCCCTCATCACCAAAAATGTTGTCGTTGCCCAGCCCGCTGCGGACCGTATCGTTGCCCGTGTTGGAATGCACATGGTCATCGAATTTCGACAGGGTGATGAGGTCATTGCCTGCCATCAGCGCCGACAAGAACGCCCGATCATCCGATGCGCCGCCTGACCGCAGGGCCGCATCAAAGTCAACGGCACTGCCGCTGATACCCGATATCGTCAGCGCACTTTTCCACACAGTGCCAACCAGATTCTGCACGGCAAACACGCCAATGGTGCCTGCCGTCACAATGCCTTCATTCGGGCCGGATGTCGGGCGCACCAGATCATTGTCATAGGACACCAGCCGCGATGACCCGCCGTCATATGTCGTTGTGATTGTGTTGTCGAAAACATTCAGGCCAAAGCGATAGCCAGCTGCGGCACTGCCAACAACGGTGCCGGTGGCAACGGCGGCGGTGGCACCACCGAACGAAAAGGTGTCCTCATTAAACTGGGTGCTGGAAAAAATACGGGCCATGGGGGAGTGCTCCTGGATTTATGGTTGTGTTGCGTTTCTTCACCACTAAAAGGTAGTCCTCAATCTGCTCCATGTCCAGTTGCGAAGGGAGACAATTGAAATGTAGTGCCACATGGGAAATGCAACGCATGTAATTATTCAGCGTACTGAT
>JANNBG010000619.1:0-2287 GCA_031385205.1 Rhodobacterales bacterium | reverse complement strand
ACATTCGGATGCTGCAACGCATGCGCCAGCCCCACCGTTTCCGCATCCATCTTGCCACCGCAAGTATCCGGATACGCATCCCACGGGGTTTGCCCCTTGGCCAACCACCGTTCAATATCCACCCCCAGCGGCAAGGATGATGGATGCAGCCCAACCCCCAGCAACCGCCTGCGCAAATCCGCAATCGCGGGTTCATCCGGCACCGGCGCAAAGTTATACTGCCCCGAATGCGCAGGCTCGCTTGGGTCTTCGCCCAAAATCCCCCGCACCTGATACAAGTCTTCCGCAGCTTGATACCACGGCTCCATCTGCGCATAACTCACAGGCCAGCCCGGCGTCACACCGCCCAGATGCCGCATGGGCGCAAAGTCCTCGGCCCGGTACCGCATCAGCACCGCGCCGTAAAACTTCGAATTCCCCCCCGCCACATAGTAATTGCCCGGGTTGAACGCCCGTCCTTCACCATCCAGCCAAACTTCATCGGGCCGGAAATGCCCGCGCCCAAAGATCGCCTCCGCATCCCGCGCTTCTGGCGAATGCTCCAGCCGTTCGCCCCGCTCCAGGATCAATATCCGCTTGCCAGACCCCGCCAAAGCCGCTGCCAGCGTCGCCCCGCCCATACCGGAGCCAATGATGATCACATCAAAACTCATGCTGGAATGCGCGCCTCGGACGCCGGGTCAAACGCCACCGCCTTGTCCATGTTGATCGCGAAAGCAAACACCGCACCCGCCGCCACCTCTGCATCCGCCCGCATCCGCGCAATCACATCCCGCCCTCCCAGTGTCATTGTCACAAACGTATCCGACCCTGCAGGTTCCGTCACTGTCACACGGTTCGCAAATGCCTGAATATTCCCCGATTTCCGATCCGCCCCTTCCGCATCCGTAATCGCCTCGGGCCGGATGCCCAACGCAATATCACGCCCCACCCAATCCGCCATATTGCCCTGCGAAAACCGCAGATGCCGCACATCGCCATCCGCATCCGTCAATTCCGCATGCGCCACCCCGTTTTGCAGCACCACCCGCACCGGCAGAATGTTCATCGCAGGGCTGCCCATGAACGTTGCCACAAACAGGTTGGCCGGCGTGTCATAGATTTCCTTCGGCGTGCCAAGCTGCTGGATATAGCCCTTGTTCATCACCGCAATCCGCGTCGATAACGTCATCGCTTCAATCTGGTCATGCGTCACATACACGATTGTCGTCTTAAGTTTCTGGTGCAACTTCTTGATTTCCGTGCGCATATCCACCCGCAGCTTTGCGTCCAGGTTCGACAGCGGCTCATCAAACAAAAACACATCCGGGTTGCGCACCAGCGCCCTGCCCATCGCCACCCGTTGCCGTTGCCCGCCTGACAACTGCCCCGGTTTGCGGTCCAGCAACGGCGTGATCTGCAACAGCCGCGCCACATCGGCCAGCGCCACATCCCGCGCGGCGCGTGGCACCCCGTGCATTTCCAGACCGAAGGTCATGTTTTGCCCCACCGTCATATTCGGGTACAAAGCATAGCTTTGAAACACCATCGCGATGTTGCGCTTTGACGGATGCACCCCGTTCATCACGCGCCCCTTGATGGAAATGTCACCCGATGTGATCGCCTCCAACCCTGCAATCATGTTCATCAGCGTGGATTTGCCACAGCCCGATGGCCCCACCAGCACCAGAAACTCGCCCTCCTGCACCGAAATATCCACCTCGTGCAGCACTTTGACAGATCCGTAGGATTTGGTGACGTGGCTGATATCAAGAAAACCCATGGGTTTCGTCCTTTTGAATAGGTGGTGCGGGCAGCAATCAGGCCGCCCGCAAACAACTTACTTTGCCGCCGCAATCGCATTGGCCAGCGCAGTGGCCCCATCTTCAGGCGTCATATCCGAATTGAAGAACCCGGTGATCGCATCTGTTGCCGCCCCAACGACAGCCGCCCCTGCCGCATGGGTGCCTGCAAACGTTGGCACCGCCGTGCCTGCCGCATCCGCCACGCCAAGGTCTGCCGCCGTTGATTGCGCGCAGGCGTCAAGCTGCGTCATATCCACGTCGTTACGCGCCGGGATCGCCCCCTTGGCCTTGTTGAACGCAATCTGCACCGCAGGGTCCATGATCGCACTGGCCAGCACTTCCTGTGACTTGATCGCCTCCGGGTCCGTCTGCGTGAACAGGGACAGCGAGTTGACCAGATACACAAACCCCGGTTGCCCATTAGCCTTTGGCACCGGGATACAGGCATAATCATCGCCTGGCACTTTGCCTGCATTGGTAAATTCGCCCTTTGCCCAGTCGCC
>JANNBG010000613.1:0-7332 GCA_031385205.1 Rhodobacterales bacterium | reverse complement strand
TCTTTCGAGGTCCTCGGCGGCACATCCTATGCAAGCAAGGTACAGCTACATTAGGTTTGTATATACATAATGTCAATACGCTGTGTCCGCCCTTGGATTGTCTCCTTAAACATCCTACGTCTGCACCTGTTCAGCTTTCATTTACGGTAATCCAGTCATGACCCCCGAAGACCTTCGCGCTGCCGTTGCCGCCGGTATTCTGACCGAGGCGCAGGCGGCATCTGTACAGGCGATGGCGCGGGATCGGGCGGGAAAGCGGGCGGCACCTGCCTTGGTGAACACGGTGGCGCTGACCCTGTTCAACATCGGCGGCACAGCAGGCATGGCGTCCATGGCCGTGGCACTGACGGCGATAGCGTTGCTGGCGCTTGTTATTGATCGGCGCAGTTTCCTGACAGCGGGCATCGTCTACATCGCGCTTGTTATCGCCTGGGTCATCCAGGGCGGCGGTGACGGCGACTTTGGCCAGTGGGTGGTCATCATCCTGATCCTTGGGGCCACCATCACAGCACTTGGCACATGGTGGGTGCCCCTGCGCGCCGCTGTGATGCGCGCCCTGCCCGCCTTTCCCGGCAAAACCAGCCTTCCCCCTTATGCGAGTGCATCATGACCAACCTGACCCCGCGCGAGATTGTGTCGGAGCTTGACCGCCATATCATCGGCCAGAAAGACGCGAAACGCGCCGTGGCCGTGGCGCTGCGCAACCGCTGGCGCAGGAAGCGGCTGGCCGATGATCTGCGCGATGAGGTGTACCCGAAAAACATCCTGATGATCGGGCCGACGGGCGTGGGCAAGACCGAGATCAGCAGGCGGCTGGCCAAACTGGCGCGTGCGCCGTTTTTGAAGGTAGAGGCCACGAAATTCACCGAAGTGGGCTATGTGGGCCGCGACGTGGACAGCATCATTCGCGATCTGGTGGATGCCGCGATGACCGACACGCGAGCGCGGATGCGGGATGACGTGCGCGCAAAGGCCGTGGCCGCCGCCGAGGCGCGGGTGATCGAGGCGCTGGCGGGTAAGGATGCACGCGAACAAACGCGCGAGATGTTCCGGGGCAAGCTGAAACGGGGCGAGTTGGACAATACGATCATTGAACTGGACGTGCCGGATGCTGCACCGGGGTTTGCGATGCCGATGATGGGCGGGATGGATAGCCAAATGCAGGGCCTGCAGGATATGCTGGGCAAGGCCTTTGGTGGGCGGACGACGACAAAACGCGTGACGGTTGCCGAAAGCTATGACCTGCTGATCGGGCAAGAGGCGGACAAGCTGCTGGATGACGACGCAGTGAAGGCGGCAGCACTGGAGGCGGTGCAGGAAAACGGGATCGTGTTTCTGGATGAGATCGACAAGATTTGCGCCCGCGCCGATGCGCGTGGGGCCGATGTCAGCCGTGAAGGCGTGCAGCGCGATTTGCTGCCGTTGATTGAAGGGACGACGGTATCCACCAAATACGGTCCGGTGAAAACGGACCACATCCTGTTTATCGCGTCGGGTGCGTTTCATGTGGCGAAACCGTCGGATTTGCTGCCGGAATTGCAGGGGCGTCTGCCGATCAGGGTGGAACTGCAACCGCTGACCGAAGGGGATTTTGTGCGCATCCTGACGGAAACGGACAACGCGCTGACCTTGCAATATTCAGCCCTGATGGCAACCGAAGAGGTGGCTGTGACGTTCACCACAGATGGTGTGGCGGCGCTGGCGCGGATTGCGGCGGATGTGAACAAGGCCATTGAAAATATCGGCGCACGGAGGCTGTATACAGTGATGGAACGGGTGTTTGAGGAGCTGTCATTTACAGCACCTGACCGTGCGGGTGAAGCGGTGGTTGTGGATGCGGCCTTTGTGGAAAAAAACCTTGGTGCGCTGGCAAAATCATCCGACCTTTCGCGCTATGTGCTGTAGATGAAGGCGGCATTCGCCCTGATCGCCGTTGTCATGATCGCCTGCACGCCACGGGGGCAGATGTCGTATGATCCGGCAATGGCAAACAAAGGCATTCAACAACAGGTCTTTGTTGGCACAACACGCGGGCGCGACCCGGCCACGGGGCAATTTGGCCCAGAGAGGTCAGAGGCGGTGACATTCGCCCGCTATCAGGTCTCTATTCCGGTTGACCGTGAGGTGGGTGAAATCAACTGGCCAAAGCCGGGGCAAGGCATCAACCCCGTCACGGACTTTGTGACAACAGACCAGACGATCTATGCGACCGAGCCACCCTTCCGGCATGATCTTGCGGCGGCTTTGCGGGCAAACGGGGGTGAAGCGACGATCTTTATCCATGGTTATAACAACAACTTTTCCGAAGGGCTGTACCGGATTGCCCAGCTGGCGCGTGATCTGGACCTGCCGGGGGTGGCCGTGCATTATGCCTGGCCATCCATTGCCAAGCCGCTTGGCTATGTGACGGACCGCGACTCGGTTTTGTTTGCGCGGGATGGGCTGGCCGACCTGATACGCGAGGTTGAACGTGCCGGGGCGACCAAGGTTTATCTGGTGGCGCATTCGATGGGCGGCCATCTGACCATGGAGGCGTTGCGGGCCATTGCGTTGGCCAATGACCGTGCCACGATGATCAAGATTGCTGGCGTGATCCTGATTTCGCCGGATATTGATGTCGATGTCTTTCGGACACAGGCACATGATGTGGGGCTTTTGCCGCAACCTTTCGTCATTTTCGGGTCAGACAAGGACAAGGTTTTGCGATTGTCTGGCCGGCTAACAGGACAGCGCGACCGCCTGGGCACGCTCAAAGATGTGTCGCGGTTGGCCGACCTGAAGGTGACCTATCTGGATGTGGCCGCGTTTACCGAAGGGTCGGGGCATTTCGATGTGGGCGATTCAGCGGCGCTGATCCGGCTGTTTGACCGCATCGGCGATGTGGGCCGCGCCTTCAACCGTGATGCTGCCGGCCGGGCCGGGTTGCTGCCGGGGGTGATTGTGACGGTGCAAAATGCAACGCGGGTGATCTTGAGGCCGGTGGTGGATTTGTCGCAGCGTTAACGGCGGCGGAGGTAAACGTAATACGCCCCTGCCCCGCCATGGCGCAGATGTGCCTGGGCCACTTGCAGGATCACCGGCATCAGGGGCAGTTGGCGCAGCCATTGCGGCACCTGATGGCGCAAGACGCCCATGCGTTGCGGGATGGGGCCGGTATCATCGCCGCGTTTGCCCTTGCCGGTGATGACCAGCACCAGCCGCAGGCCATCGGCATGGGCGTTCAGGATAAAGCGGATCAGGTCCGGGTGCGCCTCACTCAACGTCATGCCATGCAGGTCGATGCGCGCCTCGGGCAGCAGTTTGCCGCGCGTCATTTTGCCAAAGGCCTTGGCATCCATGTTCAGGGATGCGGTGCCCAATACGCCACCCACCGGCAGTGCCAGATCATGGCTGACCTTGTCACGCGACCTTTCGCCTATCCGAAACGCATCAAAAACCGGGCGTGGTGCCTCGACCTTTGGCACGGCGGGAAAGGCGATGCGGTCGGCCACAGGCTCCGCCTTCTGCGGGTGCATGGGTTGCGCCGTGCTGGCAACCGCACGCCACAGTTCCACCTCGTCAGGGCGCAAAGACCGTCGGCGTGCCATGTGTCACTGGCCAGTGAGCATGGTAAAAGCGCGGTCGATGGGCAACAGCAGGATCATCCGGCCCGCATCCTTGATGGTGCCTGCTGCATCGCCCGCCGCATCACCCGTGCCATAAAAGATATCGGCCCGCTGCATGCCCTTGATCGCCCCACCCGTATCCTGTGCCACCATCAGGCGCCGAAAGGGCTTCCTGCCATCCTTTTCCACCCAGACCGGCGCGCCAAGCGGCGTAAAGGCCGGGTCAATCGCGACAGACCGCTGCGCAAAAATCGAGCGGCCCATGGCCCCGATGGGCCCCGCATCGGCAGACAGTTTGATCTTGCGAAAGAACACATAAGACGGGTTAAAGGCCAACAGGTCCGCCCCCGCTTGCGGATTGGCACGCACCCACGCCTTGATGGTCTGCGCCGACACCTGATCCAGCGTGCGGATGCCACGGCGGACCATTTCCTGGCCCACCGATCGATAGGGCTGGCCATTCTTGCCCGCATAGCCCACGCGGATTACCGACCCATCCGGCATGCGCACACGGCCAGAGCCTTGGATGTGCAGGAAATACGCCTCGACCGGGTCATCCAGCCATGCAATTTCCAGGCCCCGGCCCTGCAGGATGCCGCCATCAATGACGGCACGGCTGTACCAGACCTGACCATCCTGCAATTCGGGTGGGCGCGCATAGATCGGCCAGTTGAACCGGGATGTGCGCACCGGCGACCCGGCCAGTTCTGGTTCATAATAGCCGGTAAAGAGGGCCGGGGGTTCACCGATCATCACGGGTTTGAAGAACAACTCGAAAAACTGCCGCGCCGCTGTGTCTGTGTCGTCGATATCATTGGCCAGTTTGCAGATTGGGCCCCAGTCCGGGCCATCCAGCAGGTCGCAGGTTTGGCGGAAGGCTGTCAGTGCCGCCAGTTGCGTATCCGCATTCCAGCCATCCAGCGCCTCAAAATCCATCACCTGCGCCTGAATGGGTGCTGCCGTCATGCCAAAGGCCAGCAAAAAGGCGACCAGCGCACGCATCAATCCCCGGTGGCGACCAGTTGCCAATTGGGGTCCGTTGACCCCATCGTGCGGGCAAATGTCCACACGTCGCGCTGCCGTTTGATTTCGGTGGCACTGCCTTCGACCACCTCGCCCGCCTTATTGCGCACAACGGAGGTGGTTTCACCCACATAGCGCACAGAGATTTCTGCAAATTTTGTGGCGGCATCAAACGTCGCTTCGTGCAGCACCATTTCCTTCATGCCCACAAACTTTGCATCCACCGTCAATCCTTCGGCCTCGCGCGCGGCGATAGCGCTGGCAAAGGTTGCTTCCACATCATCCGACAGAAAGGGCCGGATCCGGTCCAGCTCGCCCTTTTCGAAGGCCATCAGGATCATCTCATAGGCCCCGCGCGCGCCTTGCAGGAATGTGCTGACCGAAAACGCCGGTTCAATCGCCTTCATCGCCGACAGCGCCTTGGCCGAGGTGGACCCGTCGGTCACATGATCCGTGATGTCACGATCCGGCCCGCCGTCGATCACCTCAAAATCCCGTCGCACGCGGGGGCGCAATTCTTCCAGTGGGATGGGCGGCTTTTCAAACCCTTGGCGTGTGCCCAAGACTGACCGCAGCTTCACGATCAGAAAGACCGCAATCCCGGCCAGAACCAGCAGTTGGAGGAGTGAGTTATTCATTTGCGCCTCGGTCCGATCAGGGCAGTGTTGGTATATTCCACCCGTGATGCCTATGTAGGTGACGGGGCAGCCCAAGTCCACCGCTGCCCGGAAGAGAAGCTGGAGGAGCCTGCCCCATGTGGTTCGCAATCGCGTTATTGGCCTGGCCTTTGGTCGAAATCGCCTTGTTTGTCGTCGTCGGTGGCGCAATCGGGCTGTGGGCCACGTTGGGCATTGTGCTGGGCACGGGTTTCCTTGGCGCATTCATCCTGCGCCAGACGGCCAGCCGGACGCGTGGATCTGTCCGGCTACGCGAGCCGCGGCAGATGCTGGCAACGGCGACGCGTGGCGGCATGACCCTGCTGGCCGGGATATTGCTGATCCTGCCGGGGTTTTTGACGGATGCGCTGGGGTTACTGCTGCTGATCCCGCCTGTGCAGACCCTTGTGACCGCATTGCTGGCGCGGCGCATTCAGATGGCCACGGCCAGTGCCACGCGGCCAAGGGCACAGGATGACGTGATCGAGGGGGATTATGTGCCCGTCGATCCACCTGCAGGGGGCCAAAAACCATCGCGATGGACGCAGGATTGAGGCGCTGCTGCAACCCTGATATGACCCGCGCAACCAACGTATCAGGAGTGTTCGGTCATGGCTGACGAGACAACCACCGCAAACGGCGCTGACGCCCCGGCTGCCCCGCAAATCCGCATGCAAGTGATGGCGCAATTCGTGCGTGATATGTCATTTGAGAACATAGTGGCACAAAAGGGCTTGTCTGCCGCCGAAGTGCAGCCCGATATTCAGGTGGCTGTCAGCATGGATGCGCGCAAACGGTCCATCGAGCATCAGTTTGATGTCATCACGAAGTACAAGGTGACGTCGAAGAACAAGGTCAACGGTGATACGCTGTTTCTGCTGGAAGTGGATTACGCCGGGGTGTTCCACATTGAAGGCGTGACTGATGACCAGATCCATCCGTTCCTGCTGATTGAATGCCCGCGCCTGCTGTTCCCGTTTGTGCGCCGCATCATCTCGGACGTCACGCGCGACGGTGGTTTTCCGCCGCTCAACATCGACACGGTCGATTTTCTGGCGCTGTACCGGCAGGAAATCGCACGGCGGGCTGAGGCACAAAAGGCTGTGGCCCATCCGAACTGAGGCGTTCAGACGCGGCGTCGCCAGATTGCCGCGTCGCCCATCTTGCCGATGAAATCCCTATGCCCCGCCGTTTCCGCATCCGTCAGGCGGGATTGCAACGGTTGTGCGCGCGGGCTGGGCCGCCAGTTGGCAGTAGCTTGCGCCGATTCCCCCGGTATTTGCGCTTGTGGGCCCGCAAGGCCGAAGTCCGGCTGCCGTCCGCCGATCAGTTCCAGATAGACCTCGGCCAGCAGTTCACTATCCAACAGCGCGCCATGCTTTTCGCGCGCCGCGTTATCCACCCCAAAACGGCGGCACAGCGCATCAAGCGAAGCTGGTGAGCCGGGGAATTTCTTGCGCGCCATTGGGACGGTGTCGATCGCGCGCTGCATGGGCAGAGCGGGCTTTCCCACGCTGGCAAGTTCCGCGTTCAGGAACTTCATATCGAACGGCGCGTTGTGGATGACCAGCGGTGCATCGGCGATAAAATCCAGAAACGCCTGTGCAATGCTGGCAAACAGGGGTTTGTCGCGCAGAAAATCATCGCCCAGACCATGCACCTCGAACGCCTCTTTCGGCATGGCGCGGGCCGGGTTGATATATTGGTGATAGGTCCGGCCCGTCGGCATGTGATTCATCAGTTCCACCGCGCCGATTTCAACGATTCGGTGGCCTTCGGATGGTTCAAACCCGGTGGTTTCGGTATCCAGCACGATTTCACGCATGGGCCAGCCTTTCATCAATGTCGCGCAAAACCTGTTTCACGCCTGCCCGCGCGCTGTCCATATCCAATGTGTCGATCACCCAGGTTGCCCGCGCGCGTTTGTCCGCGTCCGGCATCTGCCGCGACAGGATCAGGTCTAGGTCTGTTTCCGTCATCTCGCCCCGCGCCAAGACGCGGCGGCGCTGTTCTGCGGCAGGCGCTGACACCACGACAATGCCATCGCA
>JANNBG010000300.1:0-3689 GCA_031385205.1 Rhodobacterales bacterium | reverse complement strand
ATGGCGCTGTGGTTGGTGCGGGAACGGGATAGGTTGAGGGGGTGATGGGCAGAATTGCCCATCCTACCCGGCGCTGGTGGATTTGCGGGCGAGGCGCTGATGGGGGTGGTGGCGAGTGGTGAGATCAACAATGCGCCGTTGGTGTTGATGGCGCTGTGGTTGGGGCGGGGTTCGGTGTGATGAGGGTGCGTTGCCACCCACCCTACAATCGCCCGTTGGGTGGGTGGCAAGCCACCATTGTGTCAAATGGCAAGGTGCGTGCAAGCACGCACCCTACACCTTATCAAGGGGCTGGTGCTGGTGCTGCATCGGCTGCCGGGGCTGCTGCGGCATCGGCTGCAGGTGCCGGGGCGAGGGAGGCAAGGAAGGCCGCCACGTTGGCGGCATCTTCGGGCTTTTTCAGCTTGAACATCATCATGCCCCTGGCCTTTGGGTCGCCGGTGAAAGTCTCAAGAAACCCGGTCGGATTCTGCACATATTCGGCAAGCTGTGCTTCGTCCCAGACGAGCCCTTTGGCCCCTGCTTCGATAATACCGTCGCCGTATTTGAAATCGGGATAGCTGGCAGCCGCACGCCCGATGATGCCATAGAGGTTCGGCCCGGTCTTGGCCTTTTTGCCAGCCAGCGTTTCACCTGCGTCATTCACCACGACATGGCAGGTCTGGCACTGGTTGAACACTTTCTTGCCTGCCTCGATATCGCCTTCGGCCAGTGCTGGCACCGCAAAAAGGGCCGTCAGGGCGAGCGTTGTCAGGGTCTTCTTCATCAGGAACCTCCCACGGTTTTCATCACTATGCGCAAGCGTGCTGCGCCGGTTACGGTTGAATACTTAGCTCATGCAACTGCATGCGCAAGGGCGCAACGTTGCCACAAGGCGGCCAAAGCATTCACCAAATGGTCAATGTCGGCCTCGGAATGCAAGGGGCCAGGGGTGAAGCGCAAGCGTTCCGTGCCCTTTGGCACGGTGGGATAGTTGATCGGTTGCACATAGATGCCCCAATCCTCCATCAGGATGTTGCTTATCATGCGGCATTTGACGGGATCGCCGATCATCACGGGGATGATGTGGCTGTCATTGGGCATATGGGGAATACCCATCTGATCCAGCCGCTTACGCAGGCTTGCCACGCGGTCACGTTGTGCGAAACGTTCAGTTTGGCTGACCTTCAGGTGGCGGATGGAGGCTGCCGCTGCGGCGGCCACGGCTGCGGGCAGGGCGGTGGTGAAGATGAAGCCGCTGCTGAAGCTGCGGACAAAATCGCACAGCGCGGTGGACCCGGTGATGTAGCCGCCGACGACGCCATACGCCTTGCCCAGCGTACCTTCGATCAGGCTGATGCGGTCTGCCAGCCCTTCACGTTCGGAAATGCCACCCCCGCGCGGGCCGTACATGCCGACGGCGTGCACCTCATCCAGATAGGTCAGGGCACCATGTGCCTCGGCCACTTCAACGATTTCTTTCATCGGGCTGATGTCGCCGTCCATGGAATAGACGGATTCGAAGGCGACGATCTTGGGGCGGTCGCCCACGGCATGCAGTTTGCGGTCAAGATCGCGCCAGTCGTTATGCTTCCACAGCACTTTGTCGGCGCGAGAATGGCGGATGCCTTCGATCATGGAGGCATGGTTCATCTCATCCGACAGGATCACCGCGTTGGGGATGCGCGCACCAAGGGTGCCAAGGGCGGCCCAGTTGGACACATAGCCGGAGGTGAACAGCAGAGCGGCCTCTTTACCATGCAGATCGGCGAGTTCGGATTCGAGCATCAGGTGGTGATGGTTGGTGCCCGATATGTTGCGCGTACCACCGGCACCTGTGCCGCAGGCTTGTACGGTGTCAACCATGGCCTGCACGACATCGGGGTGGTGGCCCATGCCGAGGTAATCGTTGGAACACCACACCGTCACTTCACGCGGGCCATCGTCGCCATGGGCGGTGACGCGGGGAAAGGTGCCGGTCTGGCGGGTCAGATCGGCAAAGGTGCGATAGTTGCCTTCGGATTTCAGGGCGTCGATCTGGCCTTGGAAGATGGCGTCAAAGTCCATGGGTTGGCTCTTTCTTATCGAGAAGCGGCAGTTTGCGGTCTGTGACTTTGCGATCGGGCATCATCCAGCGCCATAGTTTCTGGTCGGGCAGTGGCAACACCATGAACCAATGTTCGAGAAGGGCGAGCAGGGTCAGGGCTGACAACAGGGTAAATCCTATAAGATGCGCATCAGAGGTGGAAGCAACGGCGCGTTCCATCCAGCAGGCTGTGGCGAAACTTAGCGCAGTGATCGAGATGGGGAAGACGCCATTCATCGGCGCATGGCGAAAATGGCTGGCAAGATGGGCGAGGGGTGTGGGCAGAAATTCGGTGTGAATGCGGGGCACGCCGAAGAACAGGTTCAACTTGGCGGAGACGCGGGCGAAGAACAGGATGACAAAGGTCCAGAGGCCAAAGGTGTTGGGTTCAGCCTGCGTCCACAACACAAGCGCGATGGTGGTGAGGGCGAGCAAAGCCTCGTGCCAGGCGATGGTGCCAAAGGCGCGGATGAAACGTTCGGGGAAAGGCAGGTTGGGGGGGCAATCACGGGTATTGGGGCCGGTGATGATGCCGGACAGAAAGGCAAGTTCGATCCAGCCCCAGATGGCGAGAGCAGACAGGAAGGCCACATAGACGCCGCCGGTGGAGGTATCATCGAGCGTTGTGTGGACGCCGTACAGGCCAAGGGCGAGCAGGGGCAGGCCTGCGATGACGGATTGCAGATGGGCGGCGTGGCCATGGTTATCGGCATGCCTGACGCGCCACAGGATCAACCCGGTGGAAAACCACCAGACGAAAAGGGCCGATCCTGCGGCGATCCATGGATTATTCATGTGCGGCACCCCGATGAAAGGATGCCGCACAGGACCAATGGGCGCGCCCACCCACAGGTCCAACCCGCTGCCGCAGCAGTGGTATGGTGTTCAAGGATCAATAGACCGGCTCCAGCCGCACATTAACGGGCGGTGTGGATTTTTTCATCGGCATGGTGAAGAGCAAGGTAAAGGCAAAGGCGGCCTTTGCCATGCCACCCAGTTTTTTCAGGCGGCCCCCGATGCCACCCTGACGCTGGCCTGCGTCCATCGCAAGAAAGCCCGCGTTCATGCGGCGCAGGTTGGGCTTCCACCTTGGGTGGTCGATGTTGATTTCGACCGGGAACACTTGGCGGGCGATTTCGGATGTGATGCGGTAGACCTCTTGGTCGTACCAGTCGATATCGACGCCCAATGCCTTGTGGAATTCGACGCGGGCATGGTCGCGCACCCACATGGTGGAATACACGGCGGTCAGAAAGAACCTGATCCACAACTTGTTGGCCCATGAGGTGGTCAGCTTTGCATCCGTGCGCATCAGCAGCGCGAAAGCCTCGCCATGGCTGAATTCATCGTTGCACCATTCCTTGAACCATTTGAAAATCGGGTGGAACCGCATTTCCGGGTGGCGTTCCAGATGGCGATAGATGGTGATGTAGCGCGCATAGCCGATCTTTTCCGACAGGTAGGTGGCGTAATAGATGAATTTGGGCCGGAAATAGGTGTATTTCTTGGCTTTGGTCAGAAAGCCCAAATTCACTGCAACACCCGCCTCGCGCAGGGCATCGTTGATGAAACCTGCATGGCGGGCCTCGTCACGCGACATATAGCTGAACAACTCGCAGATGTC
>JANNBG010000471.1:0-2702 GCA_031385205.1 Rhodobacterales bacterium | reverse complement strand
GCGATGTAATCGCCCTGCGGTGACCAGACCGGCGTGCCATAGCGCCCCTCACCCCCCGACAGGCGCTGCCCCTCACCCCCTGAGGCCGGCATGATATACAACTGCTGGTTCCCCGAACGGTCGCTCTCAAACACAATCTGACTGCCATCCGGTGAATAGCTGGGGGCCGTTTCAATCGACGGTGCATTGGTCAACTGGTTAAGGCTCCCTGACCCCAGATCAACCGTATAAATATCCGAATTCCCCCCGCGTTCCAGACTGAACACCACCGTCTGCCCATTCGGTGAAAAGCGCGGGGCGAATGTCATCGTGCCCTCTTGTTCCTCCAGCCTGCGCACGCCCAGACTTGCAACATCCATCAGGTAAATCTGCGGAAACCCACTGGAATAGCTGGTAAACAGGATGCTCTCCCCCGCAGGTGAGAACCTTGGTGCCAGCACCAGTGAACTGCTGTCGGTCAGATACTGCGTCCCCGCCCCGTCATAATCCATCACCGCAAGGCGTTTCTGCCGGTCATTCTTCGGCCCGGATTCCGAGACGAACACAACCCGGCTGTCAAAATACCCCGTCTCGCCCGTGATGCGGGAATACACCTGATCCGCCACCTTATGCGCCATCCGCCGCCAGCTTTGCGGCGTGCCCGCGAATTGCAGGCCTTCGCCCTGCGGCTCACCCGACACAACGTCATAGAGTCTGAACTTCACGACAATCTTGTCGCCAGATGCACTCACTGAACCGGTGATAAGGGCATCGGTATTGATCGCTTGCCAGTCATTATAAGCAATCGGCGCATCAAACCCCGTGACGTTGCTGATGTACGCATCCTTGGTCACTTCGCGGAACAGTCCAGTGCCCGCCAAATCCTGCGCCACCACCCGGCTGATGTTCGCCGCGTACTCCGATGCAGCACCATTTTCAGCGACGAAGTCAGGCACGGCGAAGGGCATTGGTTCAATGACACCTATGTTGAGGTCAATTATCAACCGTTCGGCGCTTGCGCCGTGCGGTGTCGCAATCAGCGCCAACGCGCCAAGTGCAAGGGTCGTGGCAAGTCTTGTCAAAAAGATCATCCGATCCTCCTAGGCTGTGCTGTTTCCGGCCCGGAAGTGGGCACCCAAAATACGATCATCTCATCCGCATCCCATCCGGGTCGAAGTTGAGCGTCAATTCTTTCCATTCCTCATACTTTTCTGGAGGCAGCTGGAACCCTTTTGCCCCACATTTCAAAATGGCACGACGCGCCACCTCATAAGCCGCCTTCGCCGCTGCCTCGGATCCGCCCTCGAAGCCCGCCATTTCGATGGAGCCTTTGTCCGGCTTGCCTTCACGGTCCAAGTTCACATTCACCGACACCGTCACGCGCAACGCTTCCGTCGATAGCGCACCCACGTTCCAACACTTCTCAACCGCAACCCGCAAGCCATCCTTCTCACCCGCTGTCATCGGTGGCCCCTGCGGTGCCGTGTTGCCGCCGTCCTCCGTGCCGCTGTCTGTTGTCTCTGCCGCCAGTGCCGCCGCCAAAGCCTCATCAATCGCCGCCGTATCCGTGGCGGGTTCTGCTGAAGGTTCCTCTGCCGGGGCCTCTTCCACCGCCGCGATCTCCGTCTCCGTCGGCACCGGCGGCTTGCGCGGTGGGCGCGGTGAAGACGTCAGACCCAGTGCCTCCGTCTGATCCTCCGTCGCTTCCGTCTTCGGCACATCGCCCGTATCTTCCGGCACGACCTGATCCTGCGGCTCCACCGGCTCCACGGGGTCCGATGTTTCTGCTGGCGTCGTCGCCTCCACGGGCACCGGATCGGTCGGCGCGTCTTCCGGCGATACCGTCGGGTCCGTCGACACCCGCTCCGCAGGGCGCGGTTTGGGGCGGATGCTGGTCGCCGTCGATGGCAACGGCTGTATGATTTCTGACGGCGGCAAATCCGACGCATCCACATCCGGCGCAGTGGGCCCCGGCACAATCTCAGGCGGCTGATCGACTGGCGGTTGCTCCACCACAGGCGGCTGCTCCACCGCAGGCGGTGGCGTTTCAGGTGGCGGCGTTTCCGGCGGCTGTTCCACCGGGGGCTGCTCGACTGGCGGCTGCTCTACCGGGGGCGGCGTCTCAGGCGGCGCTTCCACTGCTGGCACCTCTGCAGGCTCCGGCGTTGATGCTGCCGCCGCCTGCATCGCTGCGAACTCCGCTTCCGTCACCATGCTCGTCGAAATCGTCGTCAATTCCTCCGGCTCTGGCGGTGAAAACAGCCAGTCCCCCAGCAGCAGCCAGACGATCAGGGCCCCATGCCCGATACCCGAAGTGATCGTCCCCGTGCTCATGCCGCCTTAGTTACCCGCGCCCATCGTCGGCCCATTTGCGTCCGTCACAAGGCCGATATCCGTAAACCCACCCGCACTCAGCGCCCCCATCACCTGCGCCACCCGCGCATAAGGGATCGCCCCATCCGCCCGCAGGAACACCTTCTTATCCGCCCGCACCGCCGCAATCGCCGACAACCGTGGGATCAACTCCGCCTCCGCATATTCGGTTTCCTGAATCATCAACAATCCATCCGCCGTCATCGTAATCGTCAGCGGCTCCTCCTGCGGCATCGGCAACGCACTCGCCGCTGTTTCCGGCAACTGGATCGGCACCCCCACCGTCAACAACGGTGCCGCCACCATAAAGATGATCAGCAACACCAGCATCACATCCACAAACGGCGTGA
>JANNBG010000460.1:0-2988 GCA_031385205.1 Rhodobacterales bacterium | reverse complement strand
TTATGAATATACGCGCGATGTGATGGCTTATGTCAGAACGATGATCCGTCCGCAGCGCTATGACCCGTTCATTGGCTGCAAGATCTTCTACCCCGACAGTGCGGGAGCAAAGATGTAGGGTGTGTGCTTGCACGCACCTTGCGCAGGAATGACGACGGTGCGTGCGAGCACGCACCCTATGGTGAAAGCGGTGCTTGCGGTTTGGGTGGGCGAGTGGGATGACGGCGGTGATTGGTGGGGCGAGGCCCCGGCCTGCGCCGGCGTGAAAGGATAAGACGATGGTAGGCTTGGAACATTACCTGACGGTGGCGGCGGCGTTGTTCGTGATCGGGATCTTTGGCATTTTCCTGAACCGCAAGAACGTGATCGTCATCCTGATGTCGATTGAGTTGATGCTGCTGGCCGTGAACATCAACCTTGTGGCGTTTTCCAGCTTTCTGGGTGACCTTGTGGGGCAGGTGTTCACCATGTTCGTGCTGACCGTGGCGGCGGCCGAGGCGGCGATCGGGCTGGCCATCCTTGTTGTGTTCTTCCGCACGCGGGGCACGATTGATGTTGAAGATGCGAATGTGATGAAGGGCTGACCCATGACCACGATCATCCTGTTTGCGCCCCTAATTGGCGCGCTGATTTGCGGCTTTGGCTGGCGGTTCATTGGTGAGACGGCGGGTCAGATTGTGGCCACGGGGTTGCTCTTTCTGGCGGCCATTCTGTCTTGGGTGATTTTCCTGACGCATGACGGGGTGATGACGCAGACGGTGCTGATGCGCTGGATCGAGAGCGGGTCACTGTCAACGGAATGGGCGATCCGACTGGATAGGCTGACGGCGATCATGTTGGTGGTGGTGAATACGGTGTCGGCTTTGGTGCACCTCCACAGTTTCGGCTACATGGCGCATGATGAGAATTGGAAGCCGGGCGAGGCGTATAAGGCGCGGTTCTTTGCGTATCTGTCGTTCTTTACCTTTGCGATGCTGATGCTGGTGACGTCTGATAACCTTGTGCAGATGTTCTTTGGCTGGGAAGGGGTGGGGGTCGCGTCCTACCTGTTGATCGGATTTTACTATCGCAAGCCGAGTGCGAATGCGGCGGCGATCAAGGCGTTTGTGGTGAACCGGGTGGGGGATTTCGGCTTTGCGCTGGGGATTTTCGCGCTGTTTTACCTTACGGATTCGATCCGGTTTGATGATATCTTTGCGGCGGCCCCTGCCTTGGCGCAGACGGAATTGCACTTTCTGTGGGGTGATTGGAACGCGGCGAACCTGATTGGGGTGCTGCTGTTTATTGGCGCTGCGGGCAAATCGGCGCAACTGTTTTTGCACACCTGGCTGCCCGACGCGATGGAGGGGCCGACGCCGGTGTCGGCGCTGATCCATGCGGCCACGATGGTGACGGCGGGGGTGTTTCTGGTGTGCCGGATGTCACCGATCCTCGAATACGCGCCCGAGGCGAAGGCGGTGATCGTGGTGATGGGGGCGTCGACGGCGTTCTTTGCGGCGACGGTTGGCCTTGTGCAGAACGACATCAAGCGGGTGATTGCGTATTCGACTTGTTCGCAACTGGGCTACATGTTTGTGGCGGCGGGCTGCGGGGTCTATTCGGTGGCGATGTTCCATCTGTTTACGCATGCGTTTTTCAAGGCGATGCTGTTTTTGGGGGCGGGATCGGTGATCCATGCGATGCACCATGAACAGGATATGCGGAATTACGGCGGGTTGCGGCGCAAGATCCCCTATACGTTTGCTGCGATGCTGATTGGCACGCTGGCGATTACGGGGGTGGGGATTCCTTTGACGCATTACGGTTTCGCGGGGTTTCTGTCGAAGGATGCGGTGATCGAGACGGCGTTTGTGGGCAGCCAATATGCATTCTGGCTGCTGGTAATCTCGGCGTTCATGACGAGTTTCTATTCATGGCGGCTGATGTTCATGACGTTCTTCGGGCGGGCGAGGGGCGATCATCACACGCATGACCACGCGCATGAGGCACCTTTGACGATGCTGGTGCCGTTGGGGGTGCTGGCGATTGGGGCGGTGTTTGCGGGGATGGTGTGGTACAATTCGTTCTTTGGCGAAGAAGAGGATATGCGGGCGTGGTTCGGGATGCCGGAGGCGGTGGCGGAAGCTGAGGGTGCGACGGAGGCCGGACCAGAAGCCGCAGTTGCTGTTGTGGGGTCAGCCCCGGAAGGGGCGATTTTCTTGGGGCCAGAAAACCATGTGATTCATGAGGCGCATGCATCACCCACATGGGTGAAGCTGTCACCGTTTATCGCGATGATCCTTGGGCTGGCCTTGGCGTTCCAGTTCTACATCGTGAACCCGGCGCTGCCGGGGCGGTTGGCGCGGCAACAGGCCCCGCTTTACAATTTCCTGCTGAATAAGTGGTACTTTGACGAGGCGTATAACTTTCTGTTCGTGCGTCCGGCATTCTGGATCGGCCGGTTCCTGTGGAAGCGTGGTGATGGCGATGTGATTGACGGGTCGATCAATGGGGTGGCGCTTGGGATTATCCCGTTCTTTACGCGGCTCGCGGGGCGGGCGCAGTCGGGGTATCTGTTCCACTATGCGTTTGCGATGTTTCTGGGGATTGGTGCCTTGATTACATGGATGACGCTGGGCGGGGGGGCACGGTAATGGATAACCTGCTTTCCATCATCACCTTCCTGCCTGCGGTTGCGGCGCTGGTTTTGGCGCTGTTCCTGCGGGGCGACGATGTGGCGGCGCAAATGAACGCCAAATGGGCGGCGCTGTTTGCGACGACGGCGACGTTTTTGCTGTCGGTCTTCGTCATCGTGCGGTTTGATCCGGCGGATACGGGCTTTCAGTTTGTCGAAGAGTTTGGCTGGATCTTCGGGCTGAATTACCGGATGGGCGTGGATGGCATATCGGTGTTGTTCGTGATGCTGACGACGTTCCTGATGCCGATCGTGATCCTGTCCTGCTGGAACGTCACCGCCCGCGTCAAGGAATACATGATCGCGTTTCTGAT
>JANNBG010000432.1:0-3155 GCA_031385205.1 Rhodobacterales bacterium | reverse complement strand
CATTTGAAATTGAGCGAGGCCGAGGTGCAGGCGCGGGTGGCGCAACTGTTGGAACAGGTGGGCCTGTTGCCAGACCACGCGCAACGCTATCCGCATGAATTTTCGGGCGGCCAACGGCAACGCATCGGGATTGCACGGGCGATTGCGCTGGAACCGAAGATGGTGATTCTGGATGAGCCGGTGTCGGCCCTGGATGTGTCAGTGCAGGCGCAGATTGTGAACTTGCTGGCGGATTTGCAGGATCGTTTGAAACTGACCTATCTGTTTGTGGCCCATGATCTGAGCGTGGTGCGGCAGGTATCGACGCGGATTGCGGTGATGTATCTGGGGTCGATTGTGGAAATTGGTGCGGCGGATCAGGTTTTCGCAGCCCCCGCGCACCCCTATACGCAGGCCTTGATATCGGCAGTGCCAAAGCCGGTCTATGCCGATGGCGTGGCGCGGAACCGGATTATTCTGACGGGCGATGTGCCCAGCCCGATCAACCCACCCACGGGGTGCCGGTTTCATCCGCGCTGCCCGGTGGCGCAGGATCGGTGCCGCATGGAGCGGCCTGTGCTGACGCCGCAATCGCCCGCGCGGTCGGTGGCCTGCCACTTTCCGGTCATTTGACATTTGGCGTGAAATACGCTATATTTTGTCAAATGACACGATGAGGCCACCATGCCACAGTTGATGCTGATTGATCCCCCGGATGCCGCACCATCGCCGCAGTTTTCACAGGCCGAGGTGCAGGCGATGCAGCGGGCGTTTGTTAATCTGGCCACCGTGTGGGGCCTGACGGACGATCAGGCGGCTGTTCTGATGGGCGATATCTCGGTGCGCACCTTTCAACGCTGGAAGGTGGGCGATCTGGGGCGGGCAGGCGTGGATGTGGCGGCGCGGCTGTCAAACCTGATGGGCATCCACAAGGCGCTGCGGTTGTTGTTCAAGGAGGCCACACGCGGCTATGGCTGGGTCAAACGGGCGAATGACGCGTTTGGCGGGATGACGGCGCTGGATGTGATGCTGGGCGGGCAGATGACCGATATTATGCGGGTCCGCCGTTATCTGGATGCGATGCGGGGCCCATGGTAGGCGGCAAGGCGCGTGTGCAATGGGCGCGGTATCATCGGCTGGTCAATTCGGCCTTTCCGCCGATTGCGCTGTTTGATGACATTGCCGACCCGGCGGATTGGGCCTTGCTGGCGGCAGCGGAGGGGAAGACGAACCCCCGGTTGGCAGCGACGATTGGCAATCTTGATCTGGTGCCCGTGGCGCGGCGGGTGGCGGGGCCGGGGGCGAGCTACTGCATGGCACCTTTTGTGCATGTCAGCCCTGACCGCGCGGGGCGGTTTCATGACGGGACGTTCGGGGCGTTCTATGCGGCGGATGGGTTCGATACGGCCTTGTTCGAGGTGATGCACCATGCGGGCCGGTTCTGTGCGGCCACGCGTGAGGCGGCGGGGTGGATTGCGGACAAGCGCGAGGTGGTGGGGCAGATTGATGCGGTGCTGACGGATGTGCGCAAGGGGCATGAAGGCCTGCGGAGTGCGGATGATTACCGCGCGTCGCAGGCCTTTGCGCGCGGTGATAAAGCGGCGGGGTCGGACGGGATTGTCTACCCATCGGTGCGGCACGCGGGCGGCACATGCTTTGCGGCGTTTTACCCGGATGTCATGGGGGTGCCGGTGCAGGGGCGGCACATCACCTATCACTGGGATGGCACGCGCATTGATATGATCCGCGATCTGGGGGATCAGCGGGTTTGGGCGATCACGCCGTAACGGATTGACGGCTGCGATTGAAACCGTATAGCTGCACGTGAACCTTCAGTCATGACGGCAAGCGCGTCATGGCCCATGCACAAGGTGTGACACATGAAAATTCCGTTGGCTGTGCCAAATCTGCTGGGCCGTGAGGCCGAGTATCTGCAGCAATGCATAACATCGACATTCGTATCGTCTGTGGGCCCCTTCGTGGACCAGTTCGAGGCGGAAATCGCGCGCCTGTCGGGCACGGCGCAGGCGGTGGTGCTGTGCACGGGCACCACGGCGCTGAACATGGCGCTGGAGGGGTTGGGGATCGGCGCGGGTGATCTGGTCATCATCCCGTCCCTTACGTTTATCGCGACGGCCAATGCGGTCAGCCATTCGGGCGCGCAGGTGTGGATTGCGGATGTGGCAATGGACACATGGACGCTGGACCTGGCGCTGGTACGGCGGATGATCGAGGCGGATACGGTACCGCACGCGCAGGGGCGGTTGCATGTGGCGTCGGGCCGGGTGTTGCGGGCGATCATGCCAGTGATGGTGATGGGGGCGACGCTGGATTTTGCGGCCATCGTGGCGCTGGCGCGGGAGTTTGGCTTGCGCGTGGTGGTCGATGCGGCGGCGGCGATTGGGACGCGTGCGGCAGGTGATGTGGCCATTGCGGCGACGGGGGTGGATGCGGTCTGCTATTCCTTTAACGGCAACAAGACAGTGACCTGCGGCGGTGGCGGGGCAATTGCGGCGGCGGATGCAGCACTGGTGGGGCGGATCAGGCACCTGATTTCGACGGGGCGCGTGGGGGCGAATTATGACCATGACATTGTGGCCTATAACTATCGCATGACAAATGTGCAGGCGGCGCTGGGGTTGGCGCAACTGGAACGGCTGGATGCATTCCTCGCGCGGAAGGCGGAATTGCGTGACGCGTATGCGGCGCTGGCGGCAAAGCACAATGATCTGCATGCTTTCCCGGAACCTGCGTTTGGCAAGAACGGCCATTGGTTTTCAGGGTTCTGGTACAGTGGGGCCGATGTGGCGCGCTGTGATGCGTTCCGGGTGCATATGAATGCGGCAGGCGTGGATTTGCGGCCATTCTGGAAGCCGATCCATCTGCAAAAGCCCTATGCACAGGCCTTGGCGACGCCGATGCCGGTGTCGGAATACCTGTGGCAACGGCTGTTTCCGCTGCCCTGTTCGACGCATTTAAGTGCGGCAGAACTGGATCAGGTCGTGACGGCGGCGGAAGGGTTCTGGGCCCTGCAGGATGCGTAAACGCCGCATTGCGATGGTCACGGTGGCACGGTCGGATTTTTCGATCCTGCTGCCGCTGGCGCGGCTGATGGCCGATGACCCCGTGTTTGATGTGGGGTTGTGGGTCGGTGGCGCGCATTTTGACCCTGCAGG
>JANNBG010000424.1:0-1710 GCA_031385205.1 Rhodobacterales bacterium | reverse complement strand
GTGGTGGCCTTCTCGGTGGGGGAAGAGGAGCTATCTGGCCTCGATACCTCCAATCTCGTCGGTCACCTTGCAGCATGGAACTATTTCATGTCGGCGGATACCCCGGAAAACAAGGCGTTCATTGAACAATGGCACGCCTTTACGGGTGATACAAAGCGCGTGACGAACGACCCGATGGAGGCGCATATCATCGGCTTTGCCATGTGGGTCATGGCGGTGGAAAAGGCGGGCACAACGGATGTGGATGCCGTGCGTGCGGCAATGTATGGGCTGGAAGTGCCTAACATGACGGGTGGTATCGCCAAGATGTTGCCGAACCATCACCTGACCAAACCAGTGCTGATCGGCGAGATTCAGGCGGATGGTCAGTTTGACATCATCAGCCAGACCGAACCAGTGCCGGGCGATGCCTGGACGGATTTCCTGCCGGACTCTGCGGTGCTGGATTCGGATTGGCCGGGTCTGAACTGCGGCATGTACAACACCGAAACGAAGACCTGCATGCAGATCAAATCCAACTACTAACCCCTTCGGCGGCGCGGATACACGCGCGCCGCCACCCATTGGTGGACCCTGCATGCGCCTTCTTTTCATCGTTCTGGCCCTCTGCTGGCCCGTGATGCTGCACGCTGAGATGGCGGCCACCATCATGGCCACCCATCAGGCACAGGTTGAAAAGCCGTCACGCCAGACTGTCGGCACGCTGATCGACGCATTGGTGGCCAGTGGTGACCCCGTGGTGCCCGCCATTCTTGCGGCATGGGCCGACAAGCGCCTTGGTTTGCGCAAATCTGACGGTGCATTGTTGATGCTGACGGATGCAGGCGACACCTATGCCCTGACAGACCTGTCCGGCAAAGATGCAGGCATTGCCGCCAAAGCCGATCTTGCCCCGCTGAAACCCAATTCCGGCGTGCGCGGCGTCATCGCCACCGCCCTTGTGCAATTCCAACTGTCAGACCCTGCCAACAGCGCCGATGCGCTGGCCTCCATTGCGCGTGATCCGAATGCCGATCACCTCGCGCCGTTACGCGCGAGTATTGCCACGGAAACAGACCCGGTCCTTCTGGCGCAGAAAACGCGGCTTGAACGCCTGCTCACTCTGCGTTTCGATCCCGACTCTGCCGCGCGTGTTTTGGCCATTGACAGTTTTGGTGCGGATTTAGGCGTCGATCTGCGCGGGGCATTGAACCCCCTGCTTGCGACCACACGCGTGGCAGGGACGGCCCCGCCCGAAGGCAACATCGCCCACAAGCTGACCATCGGCAAAGACCTGACAAAGGTAGAGGCTTACGACATGCTGGTCACCGCCGGGATGGCCCCCGCACGTCTGACGCCCGATCAACAGCGCACTGCCCTGATTGCCAACCTGAAATACAACAGTGTTGGTGGCGTCCCTTTCGCCGATCTGAATGACCAATCCAACCGCAATCGCGCCTACACCGCGCTGGAGGCGGCAGGTACTGTGCCCACCGCGGCGACGGATGATGAAGTGGCCGCAGCGCTGAAAGCCCACCAATTCACTGCCGTCTACACCGAACCGGATGCTGCCGTCACAACCGCTGCTGTTGCCGCCCTTGCCCGCATTGACCGTAGCGTGGGGAATCGCCAAATCCATCGAGCGCATCGGCGACCATGCCGAGAACATCGCCGAGCAGGTGATCTACATCGTACACGGCACCGACGTGCGTCACACCGGCGAGGCGCCTC
>JANNBG010000379.1:0-3263 GCA_031385205.1 Rhodobacterales bacterium | reverse complement strand
GGCCATGACCGAGGCGATCCACAAGTTCGGTCCACTCGAGATCATGACTGCCGACCAGGGCAGCCAGTTCACATCCTTCGACGGGACCGACCGGTTGATGCGGGTCGGCAAGCAGTTGCGCGAACAGATGCAGCTGGAACTGCGCAGCCTGCAGCAGAAACTGGGCATCCCCTTTGTGCTGGTCACCCATGATCAGGAAGAGGCGCTGACCTTGTCGGACCGGGTCGCGGTCGTGTCGCAGGGGCAGGTCGTGCAGGTCGACACGCCCAACGGTCTTTGCGACAATCTGCGCAGTCGACTTGTGGCGGGGTTTGTCGGCACGCTGCATTTCTTTGATGGCACGGTCCGGCGCAATGGCGCTGATGCCGCGCTCGACGTCGAAGGCCTGGGGCGTGTGGATCAGAACGGGCACGCTGGGCAATTCCAAGAGGGTGACCATGCGACGGTGGCTTTGCGCCCCGGGGGTTTCACGCTGCACCACCATCGTCCCGCCTCGGCCACCAGGATAGTTCAGAGGACATTGCAGACCCGGCCGTACCTTGGGGGGCGGCAGATGCTGCATGTCTGGATCGATGACAGATCCGCGCCAGTCGCCGTCTTGCAGCAAAGCGCGCGCGGCAAAGACGCTGATAAGATTGCAAACGGCAGCCCGATCTGGCTGACATGGTAGCAGGATGCCGTGGTCGTTCTGGAAAAGGATTAAACTTGGATATGACGGAACAGGCACGCGAAACATGAGCAGCGACGAAGACAGCACCACCGAACCACCGAAAAACGGCCGTTCCGCAGCCAGGGTTGAGCATCGGCTGG
Organism: Rhodobacterales bacterium; assembly: GCA_031385205.1. Taxonomy (GTDB): domain Bacteria; phylum Pseudomonadota; class Alphaproteobacteria; order Rhodobacterales; family Rhodobacteraceae; genus JAAFHS01. The sequence goes on along the minus strand of JANNBG010000379.1, from coordinate 2,453 downwards.
ACCTGATCAACGCAACGGTCACCTCGATCGCGAAATATGGCCTGTCCGGCACGACGCTGGCCCGCGTGACCGAAATCGCTGGCACATCCGTGGGCTTGGCGAACTGCCACTTCGCAAGCAAGGAGCGGCTCTTGGAGGCGGTCCTGACCCATCTGGCCGACGAACAGCGCGCGATCTGGCAGAACCGCAATCTCGATGCCTCGCTATCCACCGCCGACCGGCTGATGGCGATCGTCGACAGCCGGTTTCACAGCTGCATCTGCGACCGCCGGAAACTGGCCATATGGTTCGCCTTTTGGGGCGATGCCGGGGCCTGCGATATCTATCGCAAGATCGCCGAACCCACCGACGACGAGCGCCTTCTGGCGACCGAAGCCATCCTGAAGGTGATGATCGAGGAAGGCGCCTATACCGGCATCGACCCGATGGAAACCGCGCTGGCGATGGAGCCGATGTATGACGGCCTCTGGCTGAATATGCTGCTTTATTCCAGCGATTTCAAACGGCTGGATTGCCGGGTGCGGGCGCTTGGCTTTATCGCGGCGATCCCGCCGCGGCACTATTTGACCACAGGACATCAGGGCTGACGCCCCTTGCCAAACAGGACCACGGACATGCCGCGAGACCCCCGCTACGACATCCTTTTTGAGCCGGTCCGGATTGGCCCGGTGACCACCAAGAACCGGTTCTACCAGGTGCCGCATTGTACCGGCATGGGCTGGGTCCGCCCGCGCACGCTGGCCGAAATGCGGGGGATCAAGGCCGAGGGCGGCTGGGGCGTGGTCTGCACCGAATACTGCTCGATCCACCCGGCGTCGGACGACCAGTTGCATATCTCGGCCACGCTCTGGGATGACAGTGACGTCCGCGCACATCGGTTGATGACGGACAAGGTGCATGCGCATGGCGCGCTTGCAGGGGTGGAGTTGTGGTTCGGTGGGGCGCGGTCGGCGAACCTTGCGACCCGGTTGGTGTCCTTTGATGTGGCGGCGATGCCCAATGCCGTCGGCCATCCGTTCCAGTCGCGCGCAATGGACAAGACCGACATCCGTGATTTTCGTCGTTGGCACCGCAACGCCGCTTTCCGCGCGCGGGCGGCCGAGTTCGACATCGTCTACGTCTACGCGACACACGGCTACCTGATCGCGCATTTCCTCGACCCCGAGACCAACACCCGTAGCGACGAATACGGCGGGTCCCTTGAAAACCGCACCCGTTTGGTGCGTGAGCTGATTGAGGAAACCAAAGAAGCAGTTGGTGATCGCTGCGCCGTGGCGGTGCGTTTTGCCGCTGATGAGAAGATCGGCGCAGACGGCCAGCCTATCATCGGCGAACGGCGCGAGATGCTGGCGATGATGGCCGAGATGCCCGACCTTTGGGACATCAACATTGCTGATTATTCCTATGAAATGGGGGCCTCGCGTTTCGTCAAGGAAGGCGCGCTTGAACCCTACATGTCCTTCGTCCGCTCGGTCACGACGAAGCCGGTGGTGACGGTGGGCCGCTTCACCTCGCCCGACACGATGGTGCGGATGGTGAAATCTGGGATCACCGACCTGATCGGCGCGGCCCGCCCCTCCATTGCGGATCCGTTCCTCCCGAAGAAGATCGAGGAAGGCCGCCCCGAGGACATCCGCGAATGTATCGGCTGCAACATCTGCTATTCCGGTGACAGCCTGTCGGTGCCGATCCGTTGCACCCAGAACCCCACGATGGGTGAAGAATGGCGGCGCGGCTGGCACCCCGAGCGTATCGCACCCAAGGGGTCGGACGGGCAGGTGCTGATCGTGGGTGCCGGGCCCGCAGGGCTGGAGGCGGCGCGGGCGCTGGGTCTGCGCGGCTACAGAGTGGCGCTCGCCGAAGCGACCCGCGTCCTTGGCGGGCGGGTGGTGCGGGAGGCGGCCCTGCCGGGCATGCGCGAATACATCCGGGTGCGCGACTACCGTGAAGGGCAGATCCTGAAGATGCCGAATGTCGAGGTTTTCCGCGAAAGCCGGCTAACCCCCGCCGATGTGATGGCCTTCGCGGCGGCCCATGTCTGCATCGCCACCGGCGCGCGCTGGCGGCGCGACCTTTTCACCGGCAAGCGGTTCGAGGCGATTGCGGACCAAGGGACGCCGGTGCTGACGCCGGATGATATCATGGACGGTCTGCTGCCAACCGGCCCGACGGTGGTCTACGATGCCGACGGCTATTACATGGGCGGTATGATCGCGGAACGGCTACGCGCGGCGGGGCTGGAGGTGACCTTGGTCACCCCGCATGACCGCGTTTCGCACTGGGCCGGGAATACCGGCGAGGGCTGGCGGGTGCCGGGCCATCTGATGGCGCTGGGGATCAGGCTGGTGACGGCGCACGGGTTGACCTGGTTTGACGGCAAGACGGTGGCGCTTGCCTGCGAACATTCGGGCCGCGAACAGGTGTTGCCTGCAACTGGCCTTGTCGTCGTCGGC
>JANNBG010000321.1:0-17089 GCA_031385205.1 Rhodobacterales bacterium | reverse complement strand
TTTTTTATTTTACATTAGTATACATGTATGTGTATCATCATTTAAGTATCATCATTTATATATTTTGATTAGCCTTTTTCCTTCTCGTTTTTGTCATTGTTTATTTTACTACATTTCTTTTTTGTTTTCTTTATTCCTGTTTTATATTTTGCAATTTACATCACTTTATCTGCGGTCGATCCGAAGTGAAAGAAACAAAAATTGAATAAAATAAAATAGAAAATGAAATAGAAATAGAAATAGAAATAGAAATAGAAATAGAAATATAAGAATATCGTTCATATTTTGATATCAGAATAACCGTAACTAGTCCAAGTTCTGAAATTAAGGCACCCTGCTTGTTGTTATCAGAACTCTCTCGGACTTTGAAATCTTATTCTTATAAGACTAAAAAAATGAGAAAATCTTTTGTTCTCGCATCTAGGCCCTGACGATGTCAGACCGGATTGCGGTGTTCAACGACGGACGCATTCAGCAACTGGCGCCACCGTCTGATCTGTATGAACGCCCGGATAACAGCTTTGTGGCGGGGTTCATCGGCGAGAATAACAAGCTGTATGGCACGGTGGAAACAATTGCGGGCGGGAAGTGCACGGTCAAACTGAACTCGGGCGAGGTGATTGATGCCACGCCGGTGAATGTGACGCAGGCGGGGCAGAAAACGATGGTATCAATTCGCCCGGAACGGGTGGAGTTCAAATCGGACACGCTGCCCGCAGGGGCACATCTGATTGACGCGGAAGTGGTGGAGGTCATCTATATGGGTGATCTGTTCCGTACAGTTTTGAAGGTGGCGGGGTCGACGGACTTTGTCATCAAAAGCCGGAATACCCAAGGCCAGCGGGTGCTGGTACCGGGTGAAAAAATCAAGATCGGGTGGGCGCCGGGCGATGCGCGCGCGCTGGACCCGGTGTGATACCCGCGTCAAAGCGGGAAGACTGACTGTTCAACATGGGAGTGTAGACGTGAAAAAACTGCTTATTCTGACGACGGCAATGACCAGCATGGGGTTTGCGGCACATGCCGACATTACCTTTATGTCCTGGGGTGGAGCCTATGAGACGAGCCAGGTGGAAGGCTATAACAAGCCGTTCACGGCTGCGACGGGCAAGAACGTGGTCATGACGGCTGCGGATAACCCGAATGCGCCGATCAAGGCGATGGTCGAGGCGGGCAACGTGACGGTTGACGTGGTCGATCTGGAATATGCCGATGCCGTGCGGATGTGCGACGAAGGCCTGCTGGAAGTGCTGGACCATTCGAAACTGATGCCGGGCGATGATGGCGTGGCGGCAACTGATGACTTTCTGCCGGGTGCGTTGACCGACTGTGGCGTGGCAAACATCGTGTTTTCGACGATCTTTGCCTATGACAACACGAAACTGACAACTGGGCCGACGACGATGGCAGATTTCTTTGATCTGACCAAGTTCCCGGGCAAGCGCGGTTTGCGCAAGGGGGCGAAAGCCAATCTTGAGATGGCGCTGATGGCGGATGGCGTGGCGGCGGCGGATGTCTATGCCACTTTGGAAACACCGGAAGGTGTGGCAAAGGCATTTGCCAAACTGGACACGATCAAGGCGGATACGGTCTGGTGGGAAACCGGCGCACAACCACCGCAACTGCTGGCTGATGGTGAAGTTGTGATGACGACGGCCTATAACGGGCGGATCTTCAACGCGGCTGTGACCGAGGGCAAGCCGTTTACCACGGTGTGGGACGGACAGGTCTATGAGTATGACATGTTCGCCATTCCAAAGGGTGCGCCGAACATGGCGGACGCGCTGGAATACATCACGTTTGCAACCAGCACAGCGTCACTGGCGGAACAGGCCAAGTGGATCAGCTATGGTCCGGCGCGCAAATCTTCGGGCGCGATTGTGGGGCTGTTCTATGACGGCAAGACGGAAATGGCCCCGTTCATGCCAACAGCGCCTGCGAACCTGACCAATGCATTGGCATCGTCCTATGAGTTCTGGGCGGACCGCGATGCAGAACTGAACGAGCAGTTCAACGCATGGCTGGCTGCCAACTAAGACAGATCGGCGCGCGGGGGATCCCCTTGCGCGCCGTTTTTTTGAAGGATTGTCATGTCTGATACCGCCATGCTGACGACATCTGATGGCCGCCCGTTAAAGGCGGCGCTGGCCACGGCACAGGGGCGGGCAAGACGCCGGGCGTTTCTGCTGGTGTCGCCGTTGTTGCTGTTTGTGGTGGTGACGTTTGTGCTGCCCATTGGGCAGATGCTGCAGCAATCGGTGCATAACGACGAATTTTCATCAAACATGCCGGCGGTTTCGGCATGGTTTGCTGCCAATCCTGCAGGTGCAGAGATTGACGAGGCGGCCTATGCGGCGCTGGCAACGGACCTGAAGGAGGCGGCAGCGGCGCGGACGATTGGCAAGGTGGGCACGCGGCTGAACTATGATTTTCCGGGCACGTTGAGCCTTGTGAAAGCGGCAGGGCGCGCGGCGAAGGGCATGGAACCGCCATTCATGGCGGCGTTCGCGGCGCAAGATAAACGCTGGACGGACCCGCAACTGTGGTCTGTCATGCGGCAGTCATCGGCGGCCTATACGGGCAACTTTCTGCTGGCGGCAGTGGATCTCGCACGCGATGCAAAGGGTGAGGTGGCACAGGCGCCAGAGGACCGGCGGGTTTATGTGATGCTGTTCATCCGCACGTTTGAATTGTCAGCGATGATAACGGTGATCTGCCTGATCCTGGCCTTTCCGATTGCGCATTTGTTGGCGACGCTGCCATTGCGCTGGTCAAACCTGTTGATGATCCTGGTGCTGCTGCCATTCTGGACATCGCTTTTGGTGCGCACGACCAGTTGGATTGCACTGTTGCAAAGCCAAGGTGTGGTGAATGACATTCTGGTGGTGATGGGGTTGGTGACGGAAGACGGGCGGCTGGAGATGATCGGTAATCAGTTGGGCACGGTGATTGCGATGACGCATATCCTGCTGCCCTTCATGATCTTGCCGTTGTATTCGGTGATGCGGCCAATACCGCCATCTTATGTGCGGGCGGCGCGGTCTTTGGGGGCGACCAGCTGGACGGCGTTCCGGCGGATATACCTGCCGCAGACCTTGCCGGGCATTGGGGCGGGGGCGTTGTTGGTTTTCATCCTTGCGGTAGGCTATTACATCACGCCGGCACTGGTGGGCGGGGCGGATGGGCAGTTGATTTCCAACCTGATCGCATTCCACATCAATAAATCGCTGAACTGGTCATTGGGGGCGGCGCTATCGGCCATTCTGCTGGTGTTGGTGCTGATCCTGTACTGGCTGTATGACCGCATTGTCGGCATCGACAATCTGAAGCTGGGATAAAGCATGGCCCTTCCTGTATATGCGAGCCCGTTGGAACGTGTGTGGTATTACACGCGGTTGACGATCTGCACGTTGATCTTTTTGTTTCTGGTGGCACCGATCCTGATCGTGATCCCGCTGTCATTCAACGCCGAGCCGTATTTCACCTTCACGCAGAAGATGCTGTCGTTGGACCCGACAGGGTTTTCGATGCGCTGGTATGACCTGCTGTTGACCTTTGGCATGTCGCACCCGGAACTGCCGAGGGATGGCAGCTGGTGGGCAGATATGTGGGCCAATTCAACATGGATGCGGGCGGCGAAGAACTCTATCATCGTGGGGTTGTTTGCAACGATTCTGGCGACAGGTCTGGGCACGTTGGCGGCACTGGGCCTGTCACGCCCGGAGATGCCACGGCGCAAGCTGATTATGGCGATCCTGATTTCGCCGATGATCGTGCCGGTCATCATCACGGCGACGGGGTTGTTTTTCTTTTATTCCAACCCCTGTGCCGCGATTGCATGGCTGGGGGTGGAGCCTGCGTGTTTCCGGCTGACGCAGACCTATCTGGGGATCATCCTTGCGCATACGACGCTGGGCATTCCGTTTGTCATCATCACGGTGACGGCGACGCTGGTGGGGTTTGACCAATCGTTGAACCGGGCGTCGGCGAGCCTTGGCGCATCGCCCAGCACGACGTTTTTCAAGGTGACCATGCCGTTGATCCTGCCGGGGATCATTTCGGGCGCGTTGTTTGCATTTGTGACATCGTGGGATGAGGTGGTGATGGTGATCTTTCTGGGGGCACCGGACCAGCAGACCCTGCCACGGCAGATGTGGAACGGGATCCGGGAACAGATCAGCCCGGCGATTTTGGCGGTGGCGACGATCTTGGTTTTGCTGTCGATCCTGATGCTGACCACGGTGGAGATTTTGCGGCGTCGGTCGGAAAGGTTGCGCGGGCTTTCGCCGCAGTAGCGTCAGGGCAGGATTTGCAGCCAACCCCAGATGGTAAAGATCGACAGGGCGGTGGCGACCAGCACGGCGGAGGCGTTCACCCGCATGGCGACGGCGTACAGGCTGGCAAACATATAGGCGTTCACGCCGGGGGCCATGGCGGCGGTCATGGTGGCCGATCGCAGGGCGGCGATGTCGATGTGAAAGGCGAACCGGCCCAGCAGATAGGTGACGCCGGGATGCACGATCAGGGAGGCGGCACAGATCATGGCGATGGTGGCGCGGTCACCTTCGGGCTTGTAGCGGATCAGCACGCCACCAAGGCCGAACAGGGCGGCGGGAATGGCGGCGCGGGCCATCATTTCAACGGCGACCATCATGAAGGCGGGGAACGGAACGCCGGACAGGTTGACGGCAAAACCGCACAGGATGCCGATGACGAGGGGCTGGCTGATGATGGCGCGGCCGACTTGGGCAGCGAGTTGGGCCTTTGCAAGGCCTTGGCCTTTGTTGCGCGCGAGTTCCATCATGGTGATGCCAAAGGCATAGAGCAGCGGGGAGTGGATGGAGATGATGGCAAAGTTTCCGGCAAGGGCGTCGGGGCCATAGGCGCGTTCGGTGATGGCGAAACCCAAGAGCAGCGAGTTGGAAAAGAGGCAGGCGAAACCGATGGCGACAGCATCGGTGAGGGGGCGGTTGAAGAGAAGCCTTGCCGCGAAAAAGCCGGTGGCGAAACCTGCGAAGGCCCCGAGGTAGAAGCTGACCATGAGGCCCGCATTATAGGCGGCGCTGAGGTCGAGCGTGGCGACGGATTTGAACAAGAGACAAGGCAGGGCGAAATTCTGGGCGAATTTCATGATACCATCGACGCCGTCGCTGCCGATGAACCCGGCGCGGGCCATGGCATAGCCAAAGCCGATGACAAGGAACACGGGCAGGATGACGTCGATGAGGGCGGTCAATCGGGTAACCGGATGACCATACCGTCAAAGGCGGGTTCTACGCCTGCAGGCAGTTCGGCACACAGCGTGGCATAGTCCATGTCGATGTGCATGTTGGTGATAATGGCTTGCTTTGGTTGCACGCGGGCGATCCATTCCAGCGTGCGGGGAAGGTGGGCATGGGTAGGATGCGGCTTGCGGCGCAGGGCATCGACGATCCAGACCTGCAGGTGTGCCAGCTGGGGCCAGATGGCATCGGGGATTTCACTGACATCGGGCAGGTAGGCGAGGGTGCCCACGCGAAAGCCAAGGGCGGGGATATTGCCGTGTTCCACGGTGAAGGGGGTGAGGGTGATATCACCGCCGCTGCCTGCGATGGTGATGGGGCCGCGAATGGCGTGGAGGTTGAGGATGGGGGGGTAATCAGAGCCTTCGGCCTGCATGAAGGCATAGGCGAAACGGTCCATCAGCGCCTCGGTGGTGTGGGCATCAGCCCAGACCGGCAGCCTTTGGCGCAGGTTGAACACGATCTGTCGCAGGTCATCAATGCCGTGCACGTGGTCGGCATGGCTGTGAGTATAGACGACGGCATCAAGGGTGCCGATGCCCGCGTCGAGCAATTGGTCGCGCATATCGGGTGAAGTGTCGATCAATACGCGGGTGGTGCCCGCGGGGCCATCACGTTCGACCAGCAGGGAACAACGGCGACGGCGGTTTTTGGGGTTTTGCGCATCACAATCACCCCAGTCGCCACCAAGGCGGGGCACGCCACCTGATGATCCGCAACCGAGGATAGTGAAACGGTATGGCATCAGGTGGCCCGCGTGAAAAGGGATAGGAAGTTGGCGGTGGTTTGGGCGGCGAAGTCAGTTTCCGTCATGCCGAAATGCTGGGCGGCGGCGCGGCCGGTATGAGCGGTATAGGCGGGTTCATTGCGTTTGCCGCGATACGGCGGGGGGGCAAGGTAGGGGCTGTCGGTTTCCAACAGGATGCGGTCGAGGGGGGTGGCGGCGAAGATATCGCGAAGGGATTGGCTTTTGGGAAAGGCGGTGATGCCGGACATGGATAGGTAAAAGCCGAGGTCGATTGCGGTGCGGGCGAGGGTGGGACCGGAGGAGAAGCAATGCATGACGCAAGTGTAGGGCTTTTCGCGGAAGCCTTCGGTCAATAGCATCGCCATATCATCATCGGCATCGCGGGCATGGATGATGAGCGGCAGGCCGGTTTCCTGCGCGGCCTGAATATGGATGCGCAGAGATGTGTGCTGGATGGCTCTGGATTCGGCGGTATAGTGGTAATCCAAGCCGGTCTCGCCAATGCCCACGCATTTGGGATGCGCGGTCAGGGCCAGCAGTTCCTCAACCGTGGTCATCGGTTCGTCCGCCACATGCATCGGATGCGCGCCCGCGGCGTAGAACACGCCATCATGGGCGTCGGCAATCGCACGCACGCGGGGTTCATGTTTCAGGCGGGTGCAGATGGTGACCATGCGGGTGACGCCTGCATCGCGGGCACGGGCGATGATGTCGGGCAGTTCACCAATGAGGTCGGGGAAGTCGAGGTGGCAGTGGCTGTCAACCCATTCCGGCGTCATAACATCACCCTTGCGCGAGTTGGCCTGCCACGGCATCAATCTTCAAAAGCGTATCCAACAGAAGGGCGGCGGGGTCAAGGTTGACCGCCTTGCCGCGCCGCGCGCGGATGCCAAGGGTCTGGGCGAGGTCGGCCCATGCGCGGGCGTGATGCGGGGAGGGCGAGAGTTTGGCGAGAAGCGTGGATTCACCCTTTGCGGCGTCGGGTGGGGTTTGGCCAGTAGCCCCGGTGCGGGCTGCGCGGGCGAGGAACAGGTCGATCAGGGTCAGGATCAGATCGAACTGCGCAGCGTTGGCGCGGCCAGCGCCCATATCGGCGAGCGACAGGGCACGGGCACGGTCCATGCGGGGCAGGGTGGCCATGAGGGCGGTAATTTTAGTGTAGATGTCGAGGCCGTCGAGGTTGGTCAGGCGGAACGCCTCACCCACCGATCCCGCGCCCAGTTCGGCGAGGGCCTGCACCTGTTCGGGGGCGATGCTGCCGCCAGCGAGGGTGAGGGCATCGGACAGGTCTTGCGGCGCGAGGGGTGAAAGGCGCAACTCGCGGCAGCGGGAGCGGATGGTGGGCAGCAGGCGGTGGGGTTGGTGGGCGATCACAAGGAAGGTGACCCCGGCGGGGGGTTCTTCAAGCAGTTTCAAGAGGGCGTTGGACGATGCGGTGTTCATTTCATCGGCAGAATCGATGATTGCCACGCGGCGGCCACCATCGGCGGAAGACAGGGCGAAGAAGGATTTCATCTTACGCACTTCATCGACGCTGATGATGGTGGTCAGGGCATCGCGTTTTTCGTTCAGGCCCCGGCGCAACAGGTAAAGGCGGCCTTCAGAGAGTTGGCGCATGCGTCTTGCCACCGGATGGTCAGCGGGGATGTCGAGTGTGGTGGGCGGCGGCGGGGCGAACATGCCGTCATCTTCGGGCGTGGCGAGAAGGAAGCGGGCAATGCGCCAGGCGAGGGTGGCCTTGCCGATGCCTTCGGGGCCGGTGATAAGCCAGGCGTGGTGCAGGCGGCCTGCGTTGAAGGCATCAAGGAATGCGGTTTGCGCAGCGTGGTGGCCGTAAAGATGCGTGGTTTCACGCGGATGGGGGGCGCCCTCAACGCGGTCCGGTTCGGGAATATCGTCAGACATGGCAGGCGGCGCGGACGTCGGCTGCGACGGTGTTGGGGGCGCGGGCGCCGTCGATGATGTGGAAACGGGGGTGGAGGGCGGCGAGGGCAAGGAAGCCATCGCGGGCAAGGGTCTGGAAGTGCAGGCCCATATCCTCGAACCGCATCTCCGCGCCTGCGCGGGCAGTGGCGCGGGCGAGGCCCACGGCGGGGTCGATGTCGAAGAGCAGGGTCAGGTCGGGTTCACGCGCGATCATCAGGCTGTGCAGGGTATCAACGGTTTCGCGCAGATCACCGCGTGTGATGCCTTGGAAAATGCGGGTGCTGTCGGCAAAGCGGTCGGTGATGACGATATCGCCACGCGCGAGGGCGGGCAGGATGGTCTTTTCAAGATGGTCGCGGCGCGCGGCGGTGAACAGCAGGATTTCGGTTTCCGCTGACCAGCGGTCGGGGTCGCCCTCCAGCACCAGCCGCCTGATTTCTTCGGCCCCCGCAGAACCGCCCGGTTCGCGCGTCAGGGTCACAGCATGGCCTTCAGCACGCAAGGCATCTGCCAGCATCCGCGCCTGCGTGGATTTTCCGGACCCGTCGATGCCTTCAAAGCTGATGAAACGCGCGGTCATGTTATGACGCAGCTTGGCCCATATAGCGTTGCCACAGCACTTGCCCCGCCGTGGTCATCCGCGCCACAAACCCTGCCCGCCCCACAGCGGTTTCCGCCACCAGCGGCACGCGGGCATCGGGCAAATCGGGAATGTGGATCACCAGTTCCGCAATGGCCGCGCCCTTGGCGATGGGCGCTGCTATTGGCCCGGTATAAACCACCTCGGCCGTCACCTGCCCTGCGGCAGTTGCGGGCACAAGAAAGGACGCATCCGTTGCGGGCACCAGCCCTACTGTGGCGGCATCACCCAGCCAAACCTCGGCCTCGGCCACGCGCATGCCCGCCTTGGCCAGCGTTTTCTGGGTAAACTGACGGAAGGCCCAGTTCACGATCCGCTCGGCCTCTTCCGCCCGCGCCTTTTCCGATGTCAGGCCGGTGATGACAAACACGATGCGCCTGTCGACCTGTTTGGCAGACCCGACAAGGCCATACCCCGCCTCGGTCGTGTGGCCTGTCTTCATGCCATCCGCGCCGATGTTCATGGTCAACAAGGGGTTGCGGTTGAAACGGTTCGCCTCGGCGCGGTCTTTGTAGTTGAATTCGGTCTGCGCAAAGATCGGGTATTCCTCAGGGAATTCTTCAATCAGCCGCCGTGCCAATATCCCCAGATCCTTCATGCTCATGCGGTGGTTCGGGTCGGGCCAGCCGCTGGCATTGGCAAAGGTTGAATTCATCATGCCCAAGGCTTTCGCCCGTTCCGTCATCTGGGCGGCAAAGGCCTCTTCCGTGCCGGCCAGCCCTTCGGCCACCACCACGCAGGCATCATTGCCGGAATTGATGATCATGCCGTGGATCAGGTCTTGTACAGATGGGCGGTCCGTTTCGTTCAGAAACATGGTCGACCCGCCCATCGCCTTGGCGCGGGAGGTCACGGCAAAAGTGGTATCCATGGTGACGCGGCCATCGGCCAAAGCCTCGAACAGCATGTTGATGGTCATCAGTTTTGACATGCTGGCGGGGGGCAGGGGGGTATCGGCGTTCTTGTCCATCAGCACGGTTTGCGTGGTCATGTCAAAGACCCAGGCCGCCGTGGCCGCCGTGTCAAAGGCGCGGGCGGGCAGGGATGCCAGCAGCGACAGGATCAGGGCGAGGATGACACGGCTCATGGGGCTTCCTTAGCGCGAAAGGGGGTAGGCGTCGGCAAAGCCTGCGGCTTTGACCTTTTTCAGAATGGATGTGTCGCCTTGGGCAATCACGCTCCAGAACGCTTTGCCTTGGGTGCTTTCTTTGCGCACATCGGCCTTGATGCCCGCCTTGGCCAGTGTATCAGCGGCACGGGTGGCGTTCGCCTCGACACTAAAGATGCCGACCTGCACGCGGGTACTGCCGCCAGAGGCTGCCGGGGCGGTGGGGGCTGCAGGGGCGGTGGCTTCGGCATTGTCGATCGCGGCGGCGGCGACTTCGGCGATGGGGGCCGTGGCCACGGATTCTGCGGCATCAAGGATGGGCGCGTCAGGGGTGGGGGCGGCCTCTGGCGCTTCTTCGCGGCGCAGGGCGGTGACGTTGAGCGAGACGGGCTGGCCCGCCAGCACACCCAGCGCATCAGCGGCATCGGATGAGATTTGCAGTTTGGGGCCGGGATTGTCACGCTCGCGTTTGAACAGCGCACCGATGACGAACTTGCCATTGTCGGCATTGCGCAGGATCACGCGTTCCGGATCGGTTGCATCGGGGGAGGCAACCCAGACGCCACCCAGCGAGGGGCGGCCATCCCAGAGCGCCTGATCGGTGACCTGAAAGACATCGGGCGCCTCGACATCGCGGTCGACAAGGCGGGTGGAGCGCGAGGGTGCGACGGGTTCGGGAACCGCTTCTGCCGCGACCTCGGTTGCGGCGGGATCAATGGCTGCGGCGACGGCTGCGGCGTTGGTGGGGGGGCCATCAATGGGGGTCGCTTCAATGGCATCGCCGGTGATCGGGTTGGCACCGTCAGGGGCGATCACACCAGCCTCGGCCCCACCATCGGGCGCTGCGGGCCCTTTGCCCGTCACGCAGCCTGCCAACAGGCCCGTGGTCATTGCCAACAGACCCAACGCCCTGATCATCATTGCCGTCATGGTTGCCTTGCCCCTTTTGTCATCGCGTGGTCGTGTTGTTGCCACGCCTGTTTCGGCCCTTTGAAACCGGACCCTGCCCACCGCACCAAGCGGCACCCGCGCGCAATATACCCAGTGCAGGGCACGGTGGAAAGGGCAGCCGCATCACGCGTGTGTTTTCCGCCGGATGTGATGCAGGTGTGGCCTTGCATGGCGTGCACGATCCCGCTAACTGCGGCACGCGGGAAGTGTGGCCGAGTGGTTTAAGGCTCTAGTCTTGAAAACTAGCGTAGGGGGAACTCTACCGTGGGTTCGAATCCCACCGCTTCCGCCAAATTTCGTAAGCGTGGCCCCGACATTCGCAGTGGACGGGCCCCGGGGCTGGACGCGCCCGGTGCCCGACCTGCGTTCAGACGGCGGTAAAGCCACCGTCAATCGGCAGGGACACGCCGGAGATCATCGCGGCCCCGTCACTGAGCAGAAAGACGATCGGTGCGGCGATGTCATCCACGGTGGCCCAGCGGCCAAGTGGCATGGTGGTCAGGAAGGGATCCTGCACTTCCGGGCGGCCCCAGTACCATGCTGACATCGGCGTCATCACCACAGTCGGGTTCACGCCGTTGACCCGTATGCCATATTGACCGAGTTCCAAGGCCGAAACGCGGGTAATGTTGTCAAGCGCGGCCTTGGACGACCCATAAGAGATGTGGCCGCGCAAGGCGACCAGCGAGGCCTGACTGGAGACGTTGACGATGGTGCCGCCCTTGCCCAGACGGATCATCGAGGCCGAGGTGTATTTTGTGACCAGAAGCGCGCCACGGGCGTTGATCGCGATGACCTTGTCAAACACCGCAATATCTGTGTCCATCGGCGTTGCAATCTCGCCGCCAAAGCCGCCGCAGTTGACCACGCCGTACACGTCAAGCCCATCCAGCGCGTCACGCACGCTGTCTTCGGATGTCAGATCGAACGGCAGAGTGCGGCAGCCGGTGTCGGTGGCCAAGGCGTTCAGCGCGTCTATATTGCGTCCGCTGGCGATGACATCGGCCTTTGCCGCCACTAGGTGGCGCACGATGGCGGCACCGATGCCGCCGCTGGCACCCGTGACCAGAATGGGGCCTTTTTCGAAGCCGTTCATGTTGAAATATCCTTCCTTTGCGGTTGCCGTTTGCTGTGACCCAGCCCGTTCAGACAAATGGGTAACGCGTTTTCTGCGGCCTTTCGACCCCCTATTCCCCCGCCATTCACCACGAAACGGCATGCGATGCGGATTTGCCCCGGCACCGCACCGGGCCCTTCCGCCATAGGTTGAAAAAATCATTTCCATGAAGGACGCGACTCGGCCTAACCTTTCGCAACGGCAGGCATTTGGCCTTGCGTCCTTGGGAGGGGAAACATGCTGGACCACACGGCGACGGATGATGTGACGACTGTTTTGGAGACTTTCGGGGCTGCCTTGGCGCGCGGCGATGTGCAGGCGGCGACAGCGATGTTCACGGATGACTGCTATTGGCGTGACCTCGTGACCTTTACATGGAACATCATGACGTTGGAGGGGCAGGCGCAGATTGCCGATATGCTGACGGCCTGTCTGGCACGCACGGCACCGACGGCGTGGCGTGTGGCGGAGGGGGAGGTGGCGAGCGATGATGGCGGGCTGCTGACCGCGTGGATCAGTTTTGAGACGGGCGTGGCGCGGGGTTACGGGTTGGTGCGCATCCGGGATGGGAAAATCTGGACGCTGCTGACCAGCATGGTGGAATTGAAGGGGCATGAGGAGCCTGTCGGATTTGAGCGACCGATGGGGGTCAAGCACGGGGCGAGCAAAACGCGGGCCACATGGAAGGAAGACCGCGAGGCGGAAGCGCGGGACTTAGGCTATGCAAAACAACCGCATACAGTGATTATCGGCGGTGGGCAGGGCGGGATTGCCTTGGGTGCCCGGCTGCGGCAATTGGGGGTGCCAACGATCATTGTGGAAAAGAACGCGAGGGCTGGGGATAGCTGGCGGAACCGCTATAAATCGCTCTGCCTGCATGACCCGGTCTGGTATGACCATCTGCCCTATCTGCCGTTTCCGCCAAACTGGCCGGTGTTTGCACCGAAGGACAAGCTGGGCGACTGGCTGGAAATGTACACGAAAATCATGGAGCTGAACTATTGGTCCGGCACGACCTGTAAATCTGCGTCGTATGATGCGGTAAAGGGCGAATGGACGGTGGTGGTGGACCGTGACGGGGTAGAGGTGACGCTGCGGCCACGCGAGCTGGTGCTGGCAACGGGCATGTCGGCCAAGGCGAATGTGCCTGTTTTCAAGGGGATGGAGCGGTTTCAGGGCGATCAGCACCATTCATCCAAACATCCGGGGCCGGATGCATACCGGGGTAAAAAGGCGGTGGTGATCGGGTCGAACAATTCGGCGCATGATATCTGTGCAGCACTTTGGGAAAACGATGTGGATGTGACGATGGTGCAGCGCACATCCACGCATATTGTGAAGTCGGATACGCTGATGGATGTGGGTTTGAAGGGGCTGTATTCGGAAGAGGCGGTGAAGGGCGGCATGACGACGAACAAGGCGGATATGATCTTTGCATCACTGCCTTATGCGATTTTGCACCAGTTTCAAATCCCGCTTTATGCCCAGATGAAGGAACGCGATGCGTTGTTTTACAAGGGGTTAGAGGATGCAGGGTTCTGGCTGGACTGGGGCGATGACGAGTCTGGGTTGTTCATGAAATACCTGCGGCGGGGGTCGGGGTATTACATTGATGTGGGGGCGTCGCAGTTGATTATTGATGGCAAGATCAAGCTGGCACATGGTGGGGTGAGGGAGATTACGGAAACGGGCGTGGTGCTGGAGGATGGCACGGAATTGCCTGCGGATGTGATTGTCTATGCCACGGGATACGGGTCGATGAACGGTTGGGCAGCGGACCTGATCGGGCAGGATGTGGCAGATCGCGTTGGCAAATGCTGGGGGCTTGGGTCGGCCACGACCAAGGATCCGGGGCCGTGGGAGGGCGAGCAGCGCAACATGTGGAAACCGACGCAACAGCCGGGCTTGTGGTTTCATGGCGGCAATTTGCACCAGTCACGGCATTATTCGCAATTCCTGTCGTTGCAGTTGAAGGCGCGGATGGAGGGGATCGCGGGTGCGGTTTATGGGCTGCAAGAGGTGCATCACAAGGGATAGCTCTTGCGCCCTTGCGGGCGACATCGCGGGTTGCCCCCCAGCTTCGATGCCGGGGGGCAAGAAGATCAGAGAACCTTCCACTCTTCCGGCACCCATGCGAATGCATCGCCGCGTACCTCCACGTGCCCCACGCCCGGAAACGGCAGGTGCGATGCCGCGAAGGCGATCTTGTCCGCCGCAGCCATGGCCAGCAATTTGCGCCGGGTTGCCACGGCCATAACGCCATCGGTATCAAAGGTCAGACCCACTTCCGGCGTGGCGAATTGGAACGCGGCCATCGCTGCCACATCGCCCGCGATCAGCATCTGGTCGGTGCCCGATGACAGGCGATACCCCGTGTGGCCCACGGTATGGCCGGGCAGTGAAACCGAGGTGACACCGCCACCCAGATCGACGTTATTGCCATCAAACGGTACAATGCGGTCACCGTAAGCCGCCACCACCGCGCGGGCCAGCGCGAAGAACGGCTTGGCCGTATCGGGTGCGCCGGAGGCAATGCCGTCATCCGTCCAGAACGCAAGGTCGGTTTGTGAGACATGTACGGTGGCTGTCGCAAAGGCCGCCGCATCGCCCGCCATCAGCCCGCCGATATGGTCGGGGTGCATATGGGTCAGCACGATGCGGTTGACCATGTCAGGGGACACTGACACAGCAGCCAGCGTAGCACCCAACCGCCCCGCACCGGGACCGAACGCCATGCCGGCACCGGCGTCGATCAGGGTGATCTGGTCACCCGCCCGGATCATGTGGGATTGCACGGGCACCGGCAGCGGGCCTGCCGGGTCATAATAGGCGGCGGTCAGGCCTGCGGCGATGCCTGCCGCGTCAATGCCGGTGAACAATTCATGTGCCAGCCCAAAGCCGCCATCCAGCAGGGTGGTCACGGTCATGTCGCCGACCTTGCGGTCATAGAGCGTGGGGCGCGGGCCACTGGCCTGTTGCGCCAGTACAAGGCGCGGGGCCCCAACGGTGGCCAAGGCAGCCAGGCCCGCCATACTGCCAAACAGACCACGGCGCGACACAATGGGGTGATACATGATGTTCTCCTGCTGCAGGGCCGCGCAGTCAGGGTCAATCCCCTCGCGGCAGAAAACTGAACTTAGCACGCCGTGGAGGTATCGCCACGCCGGGTACGCAGAGCCAGACCTGCGTTTTCGCACAGAGTTATTGCGGCTTCAGCCCCGGCCTTTCCATGGCACCAGATAGCTTTCGGCCATGCGCATCAGGATATCAATGCTATAGCCGATCACGCCGATCAGGATGATGCCCATGACGACGATATCGGTCAGCTGAAACTTGGACGCGGCAATGATCATCATGCCGGCGCCCTTTTCGGCGGCGACCAGTTCGGCGGCCACCACGGTGCCCCAGCAGACGCCCATCGCAACCCTTGCCCCGGTAAAGATTTCAGGCAGGGAATTGGGGATGATGACATGGCGCATGATCTGCCATTTGGATGCACCCAGCGAATAGGCGGCATGGATTTTCGACAGGCGCACGCCAGAGACGCCCGCGCGGGCGGCGATGACCATGATCCACAAGGCAGCGAGGAACAACAACACGATCTTGCCGGTTTCCCAGATGCCGAACCAGATGATGACCAGGGGGATCAAGGCCAGCGGGGGTACGGGGCGCATGAATTCGACAATCGGGTCGAACCAGCCCCGAAACCAGCCTGACAGGCCCATGGCATAACCCAAGGGGATGCCAACGATGGAGCCGAGGGTAAAACCGACGAGCACGCGGGTTAAGGACGCGCCGAGGTGTTCCCAGAGTGAGGTGTTCTGATAGCCGTTCCTGGCGATTTCGACCAACCGCGTGGCCACAGCCTCGGGCGAGGGCAGCCAGATCGGCTCCATCTGCCAGCCCTTGTAGGGTTCAAAATTCAGCGAGCCTTTTGGGGTCAGCACCAGTTTGCCGTTGTCCACCGCAATGGGCGTTTGCACCGCGATGGTCTGGCCGTTGATGGCGGTGATGGTGATACCCTCGCCGATGTCATTTTCGGTGGGTTTGATGAGGACGGAGCGCCATGCGGCAACGGTGGCGCTGTCATCCTGGGCCCAAGGCATAGTCATGCTGGGTGCAACGTCTGGCACGGCGGGTTTATCGGCGAAGGGATGGACGAGGACGGTGACCTTTGCATCGGCCGCCTCGCCGGCCGCATTGGTGGCGGTATAGGTGAAACTGGTGGTGCCCATGAAGGGGCCGGGCACATGCAGGGGCACCAGTCTGGAGCCGGTAAAGGCGCCCCAGATCAGGAAGATGGCAAGGATCGACACAACGCTTGCGATGCGGTCAGGGGCGACGGCGCTTTCATCCCCGAAGGTCACGGTTTTCAGGCTGGTGAAATCGGTGCGGCTGCGGCGCAGGGCGCGCGCGGCAACCCATGCGGCGATGAAGATGAGGATGTAGATGACAAGGACGGTCATGCCGCGCTCTCCGACCGGCCCATGATTTCTTCCTCCATGCCCCAGATCATGGACAGGATTTCTTCACGCACATCGGCAAAGCCGTCGGACTTTTTGACCATGCGCAAGTCTTGGCCGACGCCCAGTTCGGCAAAGGGCAGGTTGTATTCCTTGAAGATGCGCCCGGGACGCGGGGCCATGACGACAAGGCGTTCGCCCAGCAGCAGGGCTTCCTCCACCGAATGGGTGATGAGGATCACGGTTTTGCCGGTTTCCTTCCACAGCTTCAGCACAAGGCCCTGCATCTTTTCGCGCGTCAGGGCGTCAAGCGCACCTAGGGGTTCATCCATCAGGATGACGTCGGGGTCATTGGCGAGGCTGCGGGCAAGGGCCACGCGCTGCTGCATGCCGCCGGACAGCTCATAAATCGCCTTGTCGCCAAAGTCCTGCAGACCCACGGTTTTCAAAAGGTGATCGGTGATCTTGTCGCGGTCGGCGAGCCCCATGCCCTTCATGCGGGGGCCAAAGTCGATGTTGCGGCGCACGTTCATCCATTCGAACAGGGCGCCCTGTTGAAACACCATGCCGCGTTCGGGGTGGGGGCCTGTCACGGCATGGCCGTTCAGGGTGACCTTTCCGCTGGTGGGGGCAAGGAAGCCCGCAAGGATGTTGAGCAAGGTGGTCTTGCCACAGCCGGAGGGGCCGAGGACGGAGACGAGTTCGCCCTTCTGGATGGTGAGGTTGATGTCCTGCAAGGCTTGCACGGATTTGCCGCCGGGCAGATCGAAGCGCATGGAAAGGCTGTCGATGATGAGGCCGGTCATTGGGGTTCCATGCGATGAATATGAAGGGAAGATGGGCAGATTGCCCAT
>JANNBG010000312.1:0-6009 GCA_031385205.1 Rhodobacterales bacterium | reverse complement strand
GGGCAGCACGCGCATCCCCGCACCCACCGATACCGCCGCATCAACCGACGGCACCCATTACGCCTATGTCACCCGGTCGGATGGCACCTATCCCACCGGCACGCTGGTGCTGGGGCGCCTGGGCGGCGACGAACAGGCGCTGTTCACACCGGGGCCGCGCCAAGCGGTCGACGAACAGGCCGCCTTCTTCACCGGCGACTGGTTCGTCTGGCGGCTGACCGATACCCTGCACCCCACGCTCATGGCCGTCGATCTGCGCAAACCCTTTGTCTCGCAAGCCTTGCCCCTGCCCCTGCCAGCCGAACAGTGTTGGCTTGGCCCGCATGACGCCAACCCCCTCGCAGGCGACGGCACCCTGCAACTGGGCGTCACAGGCTTTTTGCGCCCCAGCCAAAGCTTCCTCTGCGATCTGCACAATGGCACAGACTGCATCACCTATCGGCCCTTGTTGTCACAACCCGAAGAGTTCGATGCCACCGGCCTGACCGTGGAGCTGCTGATGGCCCCCTCCGATGATGGCACCGAGGTGCCCTATCATCTGGTGCGCAAACCCGGCAGCACCGGCCCCGTCCTCCTTTATGGCTATGGTGGTTTCGCCGCCTCCATGGGCCCCGGATATGATGCCGTCACAGGCAAGCTCTGGCTTGAACGCGGCGGCGCCTATGCCCTGGCCTATATCCGGGGCGGGGGTGAGTTTGGCCCCGACTGGTGGCAACAAGCCAAAGGCGCAGGCCGCCACAAAGCGTTTGAGGATTTCGCCGGTGTCGCGCGCGATATCGCCAGACGCGGCATCGCAGAACCCGCGCAAATCGCCTGCAATGGTGGCAGCAATGGTGGCTTGCTTTGCGGCGTCATGCTCACCCGCTATCCTGAACGCTTTGGGGCCGTCTGGGCCTCTGTCGGCGTCTTTGACATGACCCGCTTTCACCTCTTCCCCGCAGGTGCCGGCTGGATCGACGAATACGGCGACCCCGATGACCCCGCCGCCCGCGCATGGCTGACCGCCTATTCCCCCCTGCACAACGTCACCTCAACCACGTATCCCCCCGCCCTCATCGACACCTCTGCCCATGATGACCGCGTCGATCCCAGCCATTCCCGCCGCTTTGCCGCCAGCCTGCAGGCCGCAGGCCATGATGCCCTCTATTACGCCCATGCGGGTGGCCATGGCGGTGGTGGCGGCTCTGATGAACAGGCGCGCGAACTCGCCCTAGGCTATGCCTTCCTGCGCCATGCCCTGCATCTGCCCCAACAATCCCCTTGATCCCTGCGCCCCGCACGGGCACCTTCAGCCAAACGGGGGATCAGCATGCACAAAGGCCGCGTTGAGGCATTCACCGATGGTGTCATCGCCATCATCATCACCATTATGGTGCTGGAACTCAAGGTTCCCCATGGCCATGATCTCGCCGCCCTGAAACCCCTGATCCCCGTCTTCCTGTCCTACGTCCTGTCCTTCGTGAACATCGGTATCTACTGGAACAACCACCACCACACCTTTCAGGCCGTCAAACATGTTGGCGGTGGTGTCCTTTGGGCCAATCTGCATCTGTTGTTCTGGCTCTCACTCGTGCCCTTCACCACCGGCTTTATGGGCGAAAACGGTTTTGCCCCCGCCACCGTCGCCATCTATGCCGTCAACCTGCTGCTTTGCGCGATTGCCTATACCATCCTTGTCATCGTCCTGCAAAATCACCATGGCAAGGACTCCGCCTTTGCCGCCGCCCTCGGCGCTGACCGCAAGGGCAAAATCTCCCTCGCCCTCTACGCAGCCGCCATCCCCATGGCCTTTGTCCATGCCGCCATATCCCTCGCCCTCATGGCCATCGTCGCCCTCATCTGGTTCATCCCCGACCGCCGCTTTGCCCGCATCGCCTGAAAGGCCCCCAATGCCCGTCATCACCTGCATCGACGATCTGAAACGCATCTACAAACGCCGCGTCCCCCGCATGTTCTATGACTATGCCGAAAGCGGCAGTTATACCGAACAGACCTTCCGCGATAACACCGCCGATTTCCAACAAATCCGCCTGCGCCAGCGCGTTGCCGTCGACATGACCGGCCGTTCAACCGCCTCCACCATGATCGGCCGCCCCGTCAGCATGCCCGTCGCCCTCGCCCCCGTTGGCCTCACCGGCATGCAATGCGCGGATGGTGAGATCAAGGCCGCCCGCGCCGCCCAGAACTTTGGCGTGCCCTTCACCCTGTCGACCATGAGCATCTGTTCCATCGAGGATGTCGCCGCCCACACCACCGCCCCCTTTTGGTTTCAGTTGTATGTCATGAAGGACGAAGATTTCGTCGACCGCATCATCGAACGCGCCCGCGCCGCCAAATGCGATGCTTTGGTGCTGACCCTGGATTTGCAGATTTTGGGCCAGCGTCATAAAGACCTGAAAAACGGCCTCTCCGCCCCCCCCAAACTCACCCTCCCCGTGCTCATGGACCTCGCCACCAAATGGCGCTGGGGCATGGGCATGCTCGGCACCAAACGCCGGTCTTTCGGCAACATCGTCGGCCATGCCAAGGGCGTCGGTGATGCCGCCAGCCTGATGAGCTGGACCAACGAACAGTTCGACCCGCAACTCGACTGGTCCAAGATACGGCGCATCCGCGACCAGTGGGGCGGCAAGTTCATCCTGAAGGGCATTCTGGATGCCGACGACGCACGGCTGGCCGCAGATTTCGGCGCGGATGCCATCATCGTCTCCAACCACGGCGGCCGCCAACTGGATGGTGCGCTCAGCAGCATCCGCATGCTGCCTTCGATTGTGAAAGCCGTCGGCGACAAAATCGAGGTCCACATGGACGGCGGCATCCGCTCCGGCCAGGACGTGCTCAAGGCCTTGGCTTTGGGTGCCAAGGGCACCTACATCGGGCGGTCGTTTGTGTACGGTCTGGGGGCCATGGGGCAGGACGGCGTGACAGCCGCGCTGGAAGTGATCCGCAAGGAACTGGACACGACGATGGCCCTGTGTGGCGAACGTGACGTGGGCGCGCTGGGGCGCGGGAACGTGCTGGTGCCGGAGGGGTTCGAGGGGCGGTGGGGATAGCCCACTTCCTCCCTTCGCCCGGAATCAAGCGCGAAGCGCGCCGGGCAGCGCCCGACCGCCCCCTCGGGCGGGCGCTTTTGCAACGTCAGCCTGCAGAACGCCGTCCGAAGTTGTTGAACCATAAAGCGCGCAGAACCAATGTTGCTGCGCCCACCCGGCGGTCAGGCACTGCCCTCTGTCCCGCTCCCACCACAGGTAGGGTGGCGTGGTTTTTTGTGGTAGCAAAGGTTGACCTACCGTGGTCGATTGGCAGAGAGGTTCCAGGGGCGGTGGGGGTGAGGCTCCCTCTCAATGCACCTTCCGCGCCTTTGCCTCCGCAATCCTGCGATACTTCCGGCTCATCTTCGGTGCATTAGGATGGTTGCGCATGGACAAAGGAACATTTGCAGGTGTCGCTCGAACGGCAAACTGATGATGTGATACCGTCGGCCCTGCCTCGCCGCTCACCGGCACTGGCATGGAGGGTCTTACACCTTCCCATTCATTCGCCTGATAGATATCATGCAAATGCGTTGCCGAACGTTGCAGCACATAGTCCTCCGGCTTGGGCAGACTGGGCGTAAATGTCCATCGATACGGCATCTCTACCCCGCCCTTGCCAACTGTTATCATCCCACTGGCCGTCAGAACGCCCCCGCCGCCGAGGATCATTTCCAGAACCGAAACATCTTCACCATCTTGCAGAATGAACCGTGTTCCAGCACGTATCTGACCAACCTCCGTAATCTTTGTCCGACCGTCGGGTAACTGCGCACCTACAATCGCGGTGATCATCCGGTCGCCTTCGGTGCCAAGACCACAGCCCGTTGCTGCGCGAATTTTCGCACCGTTCTCCAAAACCAGCGCACCATCTGACCGCAGAATATCAATGATCGGCACATGCCTCCCGTTGAATTGCCCATCCCCGCACAGCGTCACATGCCCCGGCGTAACCATCAAACCATGCACATCCAATATCTGTTTCGCGCGATTGGTCATTGTCCGCTTGACGCGTCCGGGTTTGAGGTTGCCATTCTTGTCGTAGGATACAACCCAATCACCCGGTTCGACCTTTTCAATCGGCTTCTTGGTGCCGTCCCACATCGAAATGGGGGTTCCGGCGAGGAAACACTGGTCAGCGTGCTTCAGGCCAATGAAATTACCATTAACATCGAACTGTGCTTCCAGGCCGACTGGCAAGTGCTCAGGGTCTATACCGAGGCTTGACAGATACCCCGCCGGATAATCCATATTCAGACTGAACTCGGTTACTGTACCATTTGTTGCAACAACGGTAAACGAAGTGCTTGTCCTCAATCCATCTACTGCACCATTAATATTTCCATACATTTTGAAGATTTGACCAATCGACCCGGGGAAAAGTCCGGGTGGAAGCCCTTTGAGCAACCCATTTTGGAGGACAACAACCTGCATTTCTCCTGCATAAGCCCCGGGTATCAAAGAACCTGTGACAATCGTCACATCTGTGGGCCCAAAGGAACCACCAACAGGGAAACTGTTGGTAACGGTTCCTCCCCGAAAAGGATCGTAATAAGAAACAAGCGCAGTCTGTGGCGGGTTCCAATTTGCAAGTCCTGTCGGAGCATTTATTGTGAATGTCACATGAGAAATAACTGGCCCTGTCCCAAAGCTTGGAAAACTGACTGGGAATCCGGTTGCATCACCTTCCATTCCATTTGTCATCTCGCTGCCCCATTCCAATCAATAAATGCAAAGAACATCCCAAGAGCAAAAACTACCAAAACAAGGGACCATCGGGCCACTTTATTCGGGACCGTCTTATGCAGCCATTCGATCAAGGTTCCCAAGACAACTTCCAACGCCCATGCCCCCTATGACTTACCCGACCGCGACAACGGGCCTCTATCCTTTTAATCGCGACACCCTGAGTTGTATATTGCTTATGAGGGCGATCAAGCTTAAAATGATTGCTTTACCACACCAATCGCCCCGGCGCAAGCCGGGGACTCGACCCGGGCTCGACCACCATCAAAACCTCGGCCTCCACCGGGCAAAAAGCGGCCCGCGCAGACGCCTCCGATGTAGACAAACGTAGAGACGGAAGGAAGACGCAAGGAAGACGGAAAGAAGACGCCCTTTTCCCCACCTTTTCAGCCCCTTACCCACACCCCCTTGACCCCACCCCAACCCCCTGCCACGACTCCCCAAACGGGGGGCACACATGCGCACAGCACTGGTCACAGGGGCCGCGGGCTTCATCGGGTATCACACCTGCAAGGCGCTCCTCGCCGCTGGCTGGCGCGTCATCGGCCTCGATGCCATGACCCCCTACTACGACCCTGCCCTGAAAGAGGCGCGCGTAAACCAACTGGACCCCCACCCAAATTTCACCCTGCATCGCGGCCATCTTGAAACCCCCGGCCTGCTCAACACCCTGATGCAAAACACCAATACCGTCATTCACCTCGCCGCCCAGGCAGGTGTGCGCTATTCCATCGACGCCCCCCGCAGCTATGTGGACTCCAACCTGATCGGCACCTACGAGGTGCTGGAGGCGGCCCGAGACACCCAGCCAGACCACCTGCTGATGGCCTCCACCTCCTCCGCCTATGGGGCGAATACGGCCATGCCCTACAAGGAAACCGACCGCGCCACCCACCCGATGAGCTTTTATGCCGCCACCAAAATCGCGAATGAGGCGATGGCGCATTCCTATGCCCATCTCTACCAAATCCCCACCACCATGTTCCGCTTTTTCACCGTCTACGGCCCATGGGGCAGGCCCGATATGGCGCTGTTCAAATTTGTGCAGGCCATCACCCAGGGCCAGCCGATTGATGTGTATAATCATGGGGATATGCGGCGTGACTTTACCTATGTGGATGATCTGGTGACAGGCATCCTGCGCCTGATCGACGCCGTTCCGGGCAAGGAACGCGTGGCCGATATCGACAGCCTGTCCCCCGTCGCCCCCTACCGCGTGGTGAACATCGGC
>JANNBG010000296.1:0-7486 GCA_031385205.1 Rhodobacterales bacterium | reverse complement strand
GCGCATCGGCGGTATCGCGATACAACTGCCGCAGCAGCATGGCCTTCCAGTTGTTCCATGTGCCGGGGCCGACACCGCGGATGTCGCAGACGGTGAGCACGGTCAGCAAATCCAGCCGCTTGCGGGTTTTGACCGCCTTGGCGAAGTCACGCACGGTGCGCGGGTCACCGATATCGCGCTTTTGCGCCATGTCGGACATCAGCAGGTGATAGCGCACCAGCCAATCGACGGTTTCGGTTTCCTCTGCCGTCAGGCCCAGACGCGGGGCGACCCTGCGGGCAATCTGTGCGCCAAGGATGGAATGATCGTCGGGCCGGCCTTTGCCGATATCATGCATCAGCAGGGCGACATAGAGCACCTTGCGGTTGACCCCGCCTTTCAGGATGCCGGTGGCGACCGGCAGCTCCTCCACCAGTTCGCCGCGTTCGATTTGGGCAAGGGTGCTGATGGTCTGGATGATGTGTTCGTCCACCGTGTAGTGGTGGTAGACGTTGAACTGCATCATCGCGACGATGGGTTCAAATTCGGGGATGAAGGCGGCCAGCACGCCCAATTCGTTCATCCGGCGCAGGGCGCGTTCAGGGTTGCCGTGTTTCAGCATCAGGTCGAGGAAGATTTGCACGGCCTCGGGGTCGGTGCGCAGGGCATCATCGAACAGGGGCAGGTTGGCGGCGATCAGGCGCATGACGTTGGGGTGGAGGAGGTAGCCGGTACGAAGCGATTCCTCAAAGATTCGCAGCAGGTTGAGGGGGTCGGCGAGGAACGCCTTGGCATCGGTCGTATCAATGCGGCCCTGCACCAGATGCAGGCCTTTGCGCACGGGTTTGTGGCGGCGGAAAAAACCCATCAGGCGCGCCTCGCCTTTGGCATGGCGGGCCTCAAGCTGGGTCAGGAAGATGGTGGTCAGTTCGCCCACATGGGTGGCGTGACGGAAGTAGTCTTGCATGAAGATTTCCACGCCCCTGCGCCCACCTGCGTCGGGATACCCCATGGCGGCGGCCACCTCGACCTGCAGATCGAAGGTGAGTTGATCCATGGCGCGGCCAGTGATCGTATGCAGATGGCAGCGCACGGCCCAGAGGAAATCTTCGGCGCGGGAAAAGCTGTTATATTCATCACGGGTCAGCAGGCCGACGCCCACGAGGCCCTCGGCGGATGGCACACGGTGCAGGTATTTGCCGATCCAATACAGGGTTTGCAGATCGCGCAGGCCGCCTTTGCCTTCCTTCACGTTGGGTTCCAGCACATAACGCTGCCCGCCTTGGCGGCGGTGGCGTTCTGCACGCTCCACCAGTTTTGCGTCGATGAATTCGGGACCGGTGGATTTGAACAGGTCGGACCACAGGCGGTCGTCCAGTTCGCGTGCGAGCGGAGCGTGCCCGGTGACAAAGCGGTGTTCCAGCAGCGCAGTGCGGATGGTGATGTCTTCACGCGCGAGGCGCAGGCAATCTTTTACCGTGCGGCTGGAATGGCCGACCTTCAGTTTCAGATCCCACAGCATGTAGAGCATGGATTCGATGACGGATTCGGCCCATGGCGTGACCTTCCAGGGCGTCAGGAACAACAGGTCGACATCGGACTGCGGGGCCATTTCCGCGCGGCCATAACCGCCGACGGCCAGCACGGCGAGGCGTTCGGCATCAGTGGGATTGGGCAAGGGGTGCAGGGCTTGGGATGCGATGGAAAAGGCAGTGCGCACCAGGAGATCGGTGAGTGAGGCGAGGGCAATGACAAGGGTGCGGGAGGTGATGGCACCGGACTGAAACAGGGCGATCAGGCCTGCGGTTTCGGACAGGCGCAAAGCCTGCAAGTGCCGCACGGCGATGCTGCGCAAACCACGCGCATCGGTGCCACGCGGGCAATCGGCGATGATGGCGGCGGTCAGTGCGGCCTGATCGACACCGGCAGCAGAATGCCCTTGCGCGCGGGGCGCAAGGGCATCTGGGATTTGGTCGAGACTGGTATCAGGCATGGACGGTTACGAGCCACCGCCGCCAAAGCTGCGCGGGGCGGGATCGACGACCACGGCCTGCCCGTTTTGCACCTGCATGACGGCAAGGCCACGCTCATTTGCGCCATTGGGCAGAAAGCGGAAGATGCCGCTGACGCCTTCGAAACCTGCGGCCTGCGTGAGCGCCCCGGTGGTCAGCGCATTGGCATTGCCTTGCCGCACCAGCGCACCAATGGCGGCAATGCCGTCATAGGCGAGGGCGGCGATAGGCTCCGGTGCCTCGCCATAGGCGGCCTGATAGCGGCTGACGAATTGCGGATAACGGGTCTGATCGGGCAGCGCGAACCAGCCGCCTTGCAGACTGGGCAGGGCAAGGGTGGCCGAGGGCACGGACCAACGGGTCAGACCGATGAACCGCTGCATCTGGATGCTGACGCCATTGTCGATCAGCGCCTGCGAGATCATTGGCAGGGCCCCATCGGGCGTTGCGGTCAGAAAGACCGCATTTGCCCCGCTGGAGCGGACCTGATCGGCGATGCCTGCAGCGGCCTTGGTGATGCCGGCCTGCGAGAATTCATAGCCGACAGCACCCGCGACGGTGCCGCCGGCAGTGGCAACACCAGCCTGAATGGCGGCACGGCCAGCCTCACCCCCCGGGTTCTGATCGTAGACGATCATGATGCGCGGGGCACCGTTGCGGGTGGCATAGCGGGCAAGGCGGGTGGCGACATTGGGGAAGGTGGTGCCAAGCACAAAGACATTGCCTCCGGCGATGTCGGCGTTGTTGGAAAAGCTGAGAACGTTGATGGACCGGGCGGCCACGGCAGAGCCTGCGGCATTGGCCTCGATCCCACTGAGCGGCCCAAGGATGATCTTGGCCCCTTCATCGGCGGCCTTGCTGGCCATGGCGGCGGCCTGTGCGGGGTTGCCTGCGGTGTTGTAGATGCGCAGGTCGATTTGCACCCCGGCAAGATCGGAAATGGCCAGACGGGCGGCGTTCTGCAGGTTGCGCGCAAACAGCTCGTCACTGGCCGAGCCAGAGCCTGCGGGTACCAGCAGGGCCACGGGCACGGGGGCGGAGGTATCAATGGCGGGGCCGGAACTGGGGCCACCGACGGGCAGACACCCGGCAAGGGCAAGGGCAGCCATGCCAAAGACAAGATGACCCAGCGACTTGCGGGCCCGGCGCAAAACGGACAACATGTGAATCCCCACTCTGAAAGGCGCAACAGACAGGGATTGGTATAGCGGACGTGCCGGATAAGTAAACTTGCGAGGTGCGCATCCCATGACTTTCGGCACATATGGCCCGGCGTCGTCAGACTCCCGCCCCATTCCGCCCGGATTACACTTCGTAGCGACACCGATCGGGGCGGCACGGGACATTACACTGCGCGCATTGGACACGCTGGCAGGTGCGGATGTTCTGGCAGCCGAGGATACGCGCACATTGCGGCACCTGATGGAAATTCACGGCATTCCGCTGAATGGGCGGCATGTGGTTGCCTACCACGACCATAATGGCGCGGCCGCCCGGCCAAAACTGCTGCGCGCCCTGCAGGACGGCAAATCCGTGGCCTATGCGTCCGAAGCGGGCACGCCGCTGGTGGCGGACCCCGGATATCAGCTCGCCCGCGCCGCGATTGAGGCCGGTGTGCCAGTGCTGGCCGCCCCAGGGGCGTCTGCCGTGCTGTATGCGCTGACCGTATCAGGGCTGCCGACGGACCGCTTCATGTTCGTGGGATTCCCCCCCGCCACCCAAAGCGCGCGGCGTACCTTCCTGAAGGACTGCGCGAAAGTGCAGGCGACCCTCGTGATGTTCGAATCGCCGAAACGGATTCAACGTCTGTTAACTGACTTGGTGGATAGTCACGGGGAAGGGAGGGAAGGTGTGGTATGCCGAGAGTTGACGAAGCGATTCGAAGAAGTTGTCCGGGGCAGTTTGGGTGATCTGGCGGCAGGTTTTGCAACGCGGGATGTGCGGGGTGAATTTGTGGTGTTGGTGGATCGTGGTGAGGTCGCCCGCGCTGATGCAATTGATGTGGAAACGGCGATGAAACAGGCTTTGGCGAGCATGTCGGTCAAGGATGCAGCAGCGATGGTGGCGGATCAGTTTGGCTTGCCGAAACGTGAAGCCTATCAACTGGCGTTGAAACTGGGGGATGCAACATGAGCGGGGCGCGGTCTTATCATGCAGGTCTGGCGGCAGAAGATCAGGTGGCATTATTCTACATGCGGTCTGGCAGGCCGGTGACAGCGCGGCGCTGGCGGGGGTCTGCCGGTGAGATCGACCTGATCGCGCGGGACGGGGCTGAGGTGATTTTCATCGAGGTCAAGCAAAGCGCGACGCACGCACAGGCAGCAGAGCATCTGTCGGGCCGCCAGATGGGGCGGATTTACGGGGCGGCGTCGGAATTTCTGGCAGGGGAACCTGCAGGGCAACTCACCGATGTGCGGTTCGATGTGGCATTGGTGGATGGAACCGGACGGATCGAGATTATCGAAAACGCATTTGCGGCCTGACGGGGGCATGATTGCATCTGGTGTTCTGATCGGCCATTGAAGGCGGATCAGAATGGGGAATGCGACATGGCGCTGAAAGTGGCCTTGCAGATGGACCCGATCGGGTCGGTCAATATCAATGGGGATTCGACGTTTCGCGTGGCACTTGAGGCGCAGGCGCGGGGGCATGCGCTGTTTTTCTATACGCCGGACAAGCTGGCCTATGTGGCGGGCCGCGTGGTGGCGCGGGGGTGTTGGATCACCGTGCGGCGCGAGGTGGGCAACCATGTGAGCTATGGCGCAGAGGTGGAGATGGACCTGTCTGACATGGATGTGGTCTGGCTGCGGCAAGACCCGCCGTTTGACATGGGATACATCACGACGACGCATTTGTTGGACATGATCCATCCTGCGACTTTGGTGGTGAATGACCCGTTCTGGGTGCGCAATTTTCCGGAAAAGCTGCTGGTGTTGCGGTTTCCTGATCTGACACCGCCGACAATGATTGCGCGGGATCTGGGGATGATCCGTGAATTCAAGGCCTTGCATGGTGATGTGATCCTGAAGCCGTTGTATGGCAATGGGGGGGCGGGGGTGTTTCGGTTGGGGCCGGATGACAGGAACCTTGCGTCACTGCACGAGCTGTTTTCCGGCATCAACCGCGAGCCGTTGATCGTGCAGAAGTTTCTGCCGGATGTGGCCAAGGGCGACAAGCGGATCATTCTGGTGGATGGCGAGCCGGTGGGGGCGATCAACCGGGTGCCACAGGCGGGCGAGACGCGGTCGAACATGCATGTGGGGGGGCGACCGGAAAAGGTGGGGCTGACCACGCGGGACCGCGAGATTTGCGCGGCGATCGGGCCGACGTTGCGGGACCATGGCCAGGTTTTCGTGGGGATCGACGTGATCGGCGATTGGCTGACAGAGATCAAC
Organism: Rhodobacterales bacterium; assembly: GCA_031385205.1. Lineage (GTDB taxonomy): Bacteria > Pseudomonadota > Alphaproteobacteria > Rhodobacterales > Rhodobacteraceae > JAAFHS01. Next base: position 2,100 of record JANNBG010000296.1, on the reverse strand, counting down.
GTGACCTCGCCCACGGGCCTGCAGGAGTTGCAGCGGTTTGACGGGACGAACGCTGCGGCGATGATCTGGGAAGTGATCGAGGGCAAGCGGGCACGCGCGGCATGAGCCTGCGCTTGCGGGCGATGGTGCTGGGGTTGCGATGGGTCATCCGGCCGTTGTTGGCGCGCGCCATAAACCCCGCCAAGGCGCGGCGGGACTTTGCCATGATGTCGCGGCTGTTCCGTGCGCCGCCGTTTTTGTTGCATCAGGTGGATGTGGGCGCGCCAGCCTTGCATTGGGTCAGGGCGGGGCCGATCCATCCGCGGCGCATCATCCTTTATCTGCACGGTGGGGGCTATATTGCGGGCAATCCTGCAGGGTATCGCGCGATGCTGGGGCGGCTGTCACGCCTGACGGGCCTGCATGTGGCAGCGCCGGCCTATCGTCTGGCGCCGGAACATCCGGCCCCTGCGGCGTTTGAGGATGCGCTGCTTGCGCATGCTGCATTGCGGGCACAAGGCTATGCGGCGGGCGAGATCGTGTTGGGGGGCGACAGTGCGGGAGGCGGGTTGGCGCTGGCATTGCTGGCGCATCTGTGTGCGCAGGATCTGCATCCGGCGGGTCTGTTTGCGCTGTCGCCATGGACGGACCTGTCGATGACGGGGGCGTCGTTGCGGGACAATGCGGCAGCAGACCCGGTTCTGCCGGTGGCATTGATGCCTGCATTGGTGGCGATGGTGCGGGGTGATCTTGCGCTGGACGATGTGCGTTTCTCGCCGCTGTTTGCGGTGTTCGATGCGCCGCCGCCGGTGCTGTTGCAGGTAGGGAGCACGGAAATTCTGCGGGATGATACGCGGCGGATCGCGGATGTGTTGCGGTCCGCGGGCGGGCGGGTTGAGGTGTCGGAATGGCAGGATGCGCCGCATGTCTGGCATCTGGGCGATGGCTATGTGCCAGAGGCAAGGGCGGCATTGCAGCAGGTGGCAGGGTTTATAGCGGGCCTCGCTTAACCCTTGGTTCCAGCGGGAATGCGGTAACTGACCGCCTCGGCGATATGGGGTTTGCGCACACTTTCCGCACCATCCAGATCGGCAATCGTGCGGGCGACGCGTAATACGCGGTGGTAACCGCGAGCCGATAATCCAAACCGTTCGGCCACCCGCGCCAGCAGGTCGCGGCCTTCGGCATCGGGGGCGGCGACCTCTTCCAGCAGCGCGCCTTCGACATCGGCATTCACGCGCATGCCGGGCATGTGGGCGTAACGGGCGAGTTGGACATCGCGGGCGGCGGCCACGCGGTCGGCGACGACGGCGGAGGTATCGCCAGAGGGGGGCAGGTCAAGGTCGGTATAGGCGACGGGGGGCACTTCGATGCGCAGATCGAAGCGGTCCATCATCGGGCCAGAGATGCGGCCAAGGTATTCATCACCGCAGATGGGCGCGCGGGCGCAGGCGCGGGCGGGGTCTGTCATGTAGCCGCATTTGCAGGGGTTGGCGGCAGCGACGAGCAGAAAGCGGCAGGGGTACTTGATATGGGCATTGGCGCGGGCGACGACGACTTCGCCGGTTTCAATGGGTTGGCGGAGCGTTTCGAGGACGGCGCGGGCGAATTCGGGGAATTCATCCATGAAGAGGACGCCGTTATGGGCGAGGCTGATTTCGCCGGGTTTGGCGGCGCGGCCACCGCCGACGATGGCGGCCATAGAGGCGGTGTGGTGCGGTTCACGAAAGGGCCGCACGCGGCTGATGCCGCCTTCGTCCAAGAGGCCCGCGAGGGAGTGGACCATGGAAGTCTCCAAAGCCTCAGGCGCGGAGAGGGGGGGCAGGATGCCGGGGAGGCGAGCGGCGAGCATGGATTTGCCAGAACCGGGCGAGCCGATCATCAGCACATGATGGCGGCCTGCGGCGGCGATTTCCAAGGCGCGTTTGGCGCGTTCCTGGCCCTTCACATCACGGAAATCGCGGCCTGCGGGGGGGGGTGTGACCTCACCCGCTTGCGCCGGTTCAATGAGGGATTGGCCGGTGAAGTGGCGTACCACCTCGTCGAGTGAATTGGCCGCGAGGACTTGGGTTGCACCGACCCATGCAGCCTCGGCACCGCAGGCCTTTGGGCACAAAAGGG
>JANNBG010000281.1:0-2294 GCA_031385205.1 Rhodobacterales bacterium | reverse complement strand
CCCAAAAAACCCCCGGGGGGGGGGGGGGTTTTAACCCCCCCCCCGCTTTCAACGAGTGAGACCTGTCCAATGCAAACGCCACCCCATCTGCGCATCAGTCATCCCCATCCCGGCATCATCGCGTTCTACGATGGGCGGGTGGCCGGATATCGCTATGATATCCGCCCGAACTGGGTGGATGACGGGGCCTTGTCGCTGGGCATTGCGAGCTATGCGCTGATTCACGACGATCAGGCCATCGTCTATGACACGGGCACCACGCTGGCGCATGGGCAGGCGATTGTGGCGCATCTGGCCCGTATCGGCATCCGGGATATCCGCGTGGTGCTGAGCCATTGGCACAAGGATCATGTGGCGGGCACGCAGGCGTTTGGTGCGGTGCCCATTATCGCCAATGCGCGCACAGCGCAGCATTTGGCCCATCACAAGGCGGATATCGAGGCGGGCACCGACTGGCCGCCGATCAACCCACTCATTCAGCCGACGGACACCTTCGATGACCAAATCACCGTGACGCTTGGCCCCCGCACCCTTCACCTGATCCACCTGAATATTCATTCTGATGATGAAACGGTGCTTTGGCTGCCCGACGAAAGTATCCTGTTCGCGGGTGATACGCTGGAAGACCCCATCACCTATGTCTGCGAGCCTGAACACTTTGCCGCGCATCTGACTGATCTTGACCGCATGGCCACCCTGAACCCCGCGCATATCCTGCCCTGCCATGGTGATCCTGATATCATCGCGCAAGGTGGCTATGGTCCTGCCCTCATCCCCGCCACGCAGCACTATATCCGCACGCTGATGACTGCTCCCGATACGCGCATTGCCGAGATTCTGGCACCTTATGCGGGCACGCTGCACTGGTTTGCGCCTTATGCCGCTGTGCATGCGGCGAACATCAAGGCGACGCATGACTGAATACACCCCCCTGACTTTGCCGGAGGACGGCAAGCTGCCCGCGAACATCACGCATTTCGCGCGGGCCTTGCGCAAGTCGGGCCTGCCCATCGGCACAGGCCGCATCATCGACGCGATCAGGGCGGTGGAGGCGGCGGGTTTCACCAAGCGTGCAGATTTCTATTGGACGCTGCATGCCTGTTTTGTCAGCCGCCCGGAACAACGCAGCGTGTTCGATCAGGTTTTCCGCCTGTTCTGGCGCGATCCGCAATATCTGGAACATATGATGTCGCTGCTGATCCCCGCCGTGCGCGGCGTGCGAGAGGACCGACAGGCAGATGCCGCAGAACGCCGTGCGGCTGAGGCGTTGTTGGATGGGGCAGCGGGCAATCTGCCGCCGCCGGTAGAGCCTGAGGGTGAGGCGAGCCAGATCGACATTGATGCAACCAGCACGATGTCGGCAGAGGAACGGCTGAAAAGCCTCGATTTCGAACAGATGACGACGGCCGAGGTGGCACAGGCCAAGCGCATGTTGGCAAGGCTGTCGCTGCCGGTGCAGCCGCTCAGATCACGGCGCAATGTGGCGTCGCAGGCGGGGGTGCAGATCGACCTGCGGCGCACTTTGCGCGCCAGTTTGCGACAGGGGGGCGAGGTCACGCAATTGGCGCGCAAGACACCTGCGATCCGCTGGCCGAACCTTGTGGTGATCTGCGATATCTCCGGCTCCATGTCGCAATACAGCCGCATGGTGCTGCATTTCCTGCATGCGGTGGCGAACCGCCGCGGGCAGGGCTGGGCACGGGTGCACGGCTTTACCTTTGGCACACGCCTGACCAACATCACGCGGCATTTGCGCAACCGAGATGTGGATGCAGCCCTCGCACGCGCGGGGGCCGAGGCACAGGATTGGGCGGGGGGTACACGCATCGGGGCCTGCCTGCATGCGTTCAACCGCGACTGGGGCCGGCGGGTTTTGGGGCAAGGGGCGGTGGTCTTGCTGATTACGGATGGGTTGGACCGGGATGATGCGGGGCAGTTGGCATGCGAAATGGAACGCCTGCATCTGTCGGCGCGCACGTTGATCTGGCTGAACCCTTTGCTGCGCTGGGATGGCTTTGCGGCAAAGGCGACGGGCATCCGCGCGATGCTGCCACATGTGGATAGTTTCCGGTCCAGTCATTCCATTGCATCGCTGGAAGATCTGGCAAGGGCGATCGGGCAGGCAGACGATGCAGGCGAAAAGACGCGGCTGCTGGCGGCAATGCGCTGATGGGCACGGATGCCTTCGCCTAGCGGCGGGATGATATGGCATAACAGCGGTCAACGGGTTTGGATGGTTGCAGCGCCCAGCCGTATGGGCGGGAACCACCCTCGCCGGAGTCGCGTTATGCAAC